>CAZQMX010000001.1:0-135417 GCA_964594965.1 uncultured Candidatus Saccharibacteria bacterium
CATCTGAAAACAAAAAAACCAAGAACAAGCATAATCAAAAGCATGGGCAAACGCCCCCAGAAAACAATTTTATCAGCATCATTACCGGATTGGTAAAGAAAAACTCTTCCAAATTCCCATTGACCATTAAGGTCTTCCTGCCAGGATTTATGTTGGTCAGGAAAATTAATTGGAGTTTGAGTAATTTTTGAACCGATTAAAACAGACAAGCCAGCCAAATCTTTTAAAAGAGGAGGGTGTTCCGGATTAAGCCGCATGTCTTTCTGGGCGATATATGAATAACCGGATGGAATATGGGGCAATTCATCCATTGTTGTTGAATCACCTTTCATACTAAAAAAAGCCAAGCCAAGCATAGATAAAAGCAAAAGACCGGTTATGGTATATGTGGTAGGATTATCTATTTTCATTTTAGATAGTTATAAAGCTCAATAAATAATTTTTCAAAAACTTCCCCTCCAATTTTTCAAGAAAAATTGGCCACGCCCCCTCCCTGATTTTGAAAATTTTTTATTTACGCTTTCTTGCTTGATTTTATCATAAATCAAGTTATTATAGTAGTTAGAGATGTGGAAAAAGGGAATCATTGTTATTTTAGTCATTTTAAACCTGGTCCTTGGACCGGGGGTTTTTGCTTCTCTGCCCAAAGCAGACCTAATCAAAGGAAGCGGTCCGGAGGTCTATCTTTTAGAATCAGGAACGAGACATTGGATCCCCGACCCGGAAACCTTCAATGGTCTTAATTATGACTGGAGAAATATTAAAACCATTTCTGATAATGATCTAAACAAATATCCTCAGGAAAAGGATTGGAAAAAATACTATGATTATCCGGATGGAACGCTTCTCCGCGGCTCCGGTCCAAAAGTTTATCTAATAGAATTAGATAAAAAGCGCTGGATTCCTTCGCCAAGCATTTTTGAAAGCAATGGCTTTGGCTGGGGATATATTATCCAAATTGATGACGATGATTTAGATGATTATGATGATGGCGATAATTTGACCTCTTCAGAGCCGAATCGCTATCCAGAGACAATTATTCTTGACGGACCGGAAGAAGGAGAAATCATTGAAGAATCGGAGATATCCTTTAAATATTCAGGGACGAATCCCTTAGGGCCAACTAATGATTTGTCTTTTGAAATATTTTTAGTTGGCCAGGATAGTAGTTGGCGAAGCAATAGTAGCGGAGAAAAAAGATACACTTTATCCGACGAAAGCCAATCATACACTTTCTATGTCCGGGCTAAAAACAAACAAGGATACATTGATTCCAGCCCGGCCTCAATTAGTTTCTCAACCGGTCTTTCTCCATATTACGACAAAGTCAGAATCAGCCGAGTCAGACCAAATGAAAGTGATTTTAAAAAAGATTATCTGACTTTGGAAAACATCAAGGACGAGATAATTAATCTGACCGGCTGGAAAATTGAAACCAAAAAAGGAGACATCGTTATCCCCCAGGCAGTTAAGAAATTAAAAACTCCTTTTTCAGAAAGCAGTAACTCAGATATTGAATTAGGCTACCGGGATAAGATTATTATCTCTTCCGATCTGAGCCCAAAAGGAGTTAATTTCCAGACCAATAAATGTACCGGCTATTTTTGCCAAGATTCAGAGTTCTACCCATCTTTGGATAAAGATTGTCCTGATTTGGAGGAATCAGAATACAGTCATTTGAAAAAAGATTGCCGCGACTTTATTGACCGTTTAGGTCGCTGCGAAATCCCTGACTATATTAGTAATTTTGATATTATGTCTGATAGTCAGTGCACCGGATTTCTAAATGAAACCTTTACTTATCAGGATTGCTACGATGAGCATTATCAGGAGGTTGATTTTTTTGAAGGCCAATGGAGAGTCTTTCTCAACAGAGATGAAGATATTTTTGAAAATGATGATGATACCATTATCCTGAAAGATAAAAATGGGGCAGTCGTTGACCAGTATTCATATTAAAATATATTTATGATATAATATGGGCAAATGTCTACTTTTGCCCATAACATCATAAAGAATTCATTCTTAGACAGCATCTGGAGGATTTTGTATTTTCCAATCTGGTGGTATAGCCGGGGCCTGAAAAAGACAGCCCTTTTTTGTTTGGAAAAAATTAAGAATGGTTGGCAAGCTTTAGCTCTTTCAATTCTTTTGAAGAATTTTTTCAAGCCAATGTACGGACAAAAAGGACCTACTGCCTATATTCTAAGTATTAACGCTCATTTCTGGCGAATCCTATTCCGCCTTATCCTATTTCTCCTTTGGTTGGTTTTATGGCTTTTAATTTTAACTCTTTGGATTATTCTACCTCTTTTTATCACATGGCAACTGATAATCTAAAATTTAATCCCGGGCTTAATCTTTTCCGAATTAGCCAAAGAAAGATTAAAAGATTGCTTGGTAATCTGATTTATCTTTCCTTGATTCTTTTCGGTCTTTTAGGTATCTTCATCCTGGCCTATTTCCCCGATAACGAGTTCATTAATATCTTCTACCTTTCCCTTTTAACTAATATGTTCCTTTTCTATCTCTGGCAGAGCAAGAAAGAAAGAATTAAAAAAATTCGTCTGCCCAAAGAAGATGAAGAATTAGAAATTTCTCTTTTTCTTGATGACTTTGCCATAAGATTACTGGAAAAATCCTGGACTTTGGCCTATCGAAAAGGATATTCTTCGCTCAAATCAATCCATTTCTTCTATATCTTTTCCAAAGAAAAGAAACTCAAAAAGATTATCAGACGACTTAATTGTCAACCAGAGGAGATTATTAAAAAAACAGAGGGGATTATTGAAGGCTCTTCTTCTGTTTTAGAAAGAGAGGGAAGTCTTTCAGGAGTTGAAATCGCTTCTGATTTTAAGGAAATATTCTTTGACGCCTATTTATTCTGTCTCAAAAACCGAAAAAGACAAATCAGCCCACTTGACATTTTATGGGCGATTAGTCAGCGGGAAAATGTTGTTGGAATGATTTTTGACGAATATGGAATCGGTCCAGAAGAGACCGAAAAAGTAATTGAATGGGCCTGGTTGGAAGAAAGAATTGAACAATCCAGGAAATTATTTTTCTGGAAGAAAATATTTAAGCCGAAAGGCAAGCTTAACCGGACAATGACTGCAGCCCTGACTCCTCTTTTGGATAAATTCAGCAGTGATTTAACCTATTTAGCCAGACAAGGAGAATTCGAACTGATTGTCGGTCGAAACAGAGAAATTGAACAGATTTTTAATTTTTTCAGTTCCGGGAGAACCGGAGTGATTCTGGTCGGCGAAAGCGAAATTGGCAAAAGATCTATTTTAATAAAACTTGCCCAGATAATGGTTGAAGAAAGAGTTCCTAATTTTCTCAAAGATAAAAGATTAGTTGAATTAGATTTGGGTAGTTTGGTTAGTCTAGGCAGCCAGAAATCAGAGGAATATTTAAGGCGAGTAATTCTTGAAATTAATCGGGCCGGCAATATTATTCTGGTCATTGAAAACGCCGATAATCTTTCCGGGATTAGAAATCAGGCCAGTGGTATTGACCTTTCAGAAATACTGGCCAGCTCTATCCAAAGACAAGAAATCTTTTTTATCGGAACTTCTCTGCCGGCCAGTTACGCTTCTCATCTGGAAGGCGGAATTTTAGGAAGAATTTTAAGTAAAATTGATGTTGTCCTTCCTTCAAGGGAATTTCTCTGGAAAGTCCTTATTGCCAAAATCTATTTAATCGAGAAAAAACTCAAGATATTCTATTCTGCCGATGCTCTTGACCAGGCGATTGATCTGGCTGACAGATATCTTTACGGAAAAGCCCTGCCCTCCAAGGCAATAGACCTTTTAAGCGAAGTCGGTTATCTGGTCGCTGGCAGAAAAAAGGACAATATTGTCAAAGGAAAAGATGTTGTTGAAGTCATGACCAGAAAGACCCAGGTGCCTTTGGGTCAGGTCGCGGAATCAGAAAAAGAAAAACTTCTTAATCTGGAAAAATTAATCCATCGAAGATTGATTAATCAGGAAGAAGCTGTTGAAGCGGTTGCTTCAGCGATGAGAAGAAGCCGTTTAGAAACCAAGAAAAGGAAAAGACCGATTGCCAATTTTCTTTTTATCGGACCAACCGGAGTCGGTAAAACCGAATTATCCAAAACCCTGGCCGCTGTCTATTTTGGCGATGAGAAAAGGATGATTCGTTTAGATATGTCCGAATATCAGGAAAAGAGGGGACTTCGCCGTCTGATTGGCCTTCGAACAGAAGAAGGAATCAGCAAAGGCTATTTAACTGAAGCAATCAAACGCCAACCTCATTCTCTTTTGCTTCTGGATGAAATTGAAAAAGCCCATCCTGATATTTTAAATCTCTTTTTACAGGTGATGGATGATGGTCGTCTGACCGACGCTTCTGGCGAGACAATTAATATGAGTGATATTATTCTAATTGGGACTTCCAATGCCGGGACTCAATTTATTCAACAAAAAATTGCTCAAGGCGTTGAATACGAAGAAATTTACCGGGAATTAAAAGAAGATGTCCTTTTGGAACACTTCCGACCGGAATACTTAAATCGTTTTGATAAAGTTGTCTTATTCAAGAGTTTATCTATGGAAAATATGAGGGAAATTACCAGATTATTCATTGGCGGAGTTAACCGAAAGCTGGAGGAAAAAGGCGTTGAAATTGAAGTTGAAAAAGAAGCCTTAGACCAATTAGCAGCCATGGGCTACGATCCACTCTATGGCGCCCGACCTTTAAGAAGAGTTATCCAGGAGAAAGTTGAGAACACCTTGGCTAAAATGTTTCTAGAGGATAGAATTAAGAGGAGGGATAAGATTATTATTAAAAAAGGACTAGTTTTTGAAATTAAGAAGGCAGTGAGGATATAGTCTGTTGGCAAAGCTCAATGAGCAACTTTTCTTAAAATTTCCCCCTCCATCCCGCCCGCATTGCAGGCGGGACGGCCACGCCCCCTCCCTATTTTAAGAAAAGTTCTCATTTCGCTTAATTATCTACCAAATCGGGATATGATTGAAAAAAAGCTTATTGCCCAAATCTCTAAATTTATTATTATCGGCGCTTTAAACACCGCTATTGATTTTGGTGTTCTAAATCTTTTAATGTGGTGGACAGGAATTTATTCCGGCAATTGGATTATTCTTTTAAATGCGATTTCATTTTCTGTCGCAGTAACCAACAGCTATTTCTGGAATAAATATTGGACCTTTAGAGCTAAACAAGAAGGGGGAAATAGGGTTAAGGAATTTTCCCAGTACGTTGCTGTTACCCTGATTGGTATGGCTTTTAATACCGCCGCCGTCTATTTAATCACAACTTTTATTCCACCGGTTTCAGGAATAGAAAAAGAACTTTGGGCTAATCTGGCCAAGGTTGTTGCCACCGGGCTTTCCCTTATCTGGAATTTCATCGGCTACAAGTTTATTGTTTTCAGGAAATAGGGTTGATTTCTTATAATATTTCTGTTAGTTCTTTTGGTAGGAGGATTTAGAAAAAAAAACAGCATAGAAGGACAAAAGAAAGGAGGAAACGATGTCAGTAGACGTGAGTTTAAGGGATAAAAGATTTAAGGGAAGCTGGAAAAGTAGAAGAAGAAGAACCCATCCTGGACAAGCCTACGGCTCGGCAAAAAAAAGAAACTACTTCACAGACGAACAACTTGCTAATCTGAGAAGGCAAGCTTTCGTGCCTCGAGTCGGCAAGGAAGAAGAAACCTTACTCTAACTTAGATTTTGCGTCCGGGAAGCCATACAAAAGCGCTCTCGGGCGCTTTTAATTTTGTCTTTTTATGATATACTAGCGATATGAATAACTTAGTTTTGTATCGAAAATATCGGCCTCAGATCTTTTCCGATGTTTCCGGTCAGGAACATATTGTCAAAACCCTGACCAATGCTTTGTCAATGAACAAAGTTGCCCATGCCTATCTTCTGACCGGTCCGAGAGGAACAGGAAAAACAACCATTGCCAGATTATTAGCCAAAGCAGTTAATTGTGCCAATTTGGTCGGCGAGGAACGAGACGGGACCAAATTGAGCATCCCGCCGAAGTCCCGACATAAAGTCGGGACGAAGGCGGATACGGACAGTCCTGAGCCTTGTAATCGATGTGATTTTTGCCAGGAAATTAACGCTGGTCGTTCCCTGGATTTAATTGAAATTGACGCCGCCTCAAACAGGGGAATTGATGAAATCAGGGAATTAAGGGATGGAATTAAATTCAGCCCGAATAATCTTAAATACAAGGTTTTTATCATTGACGAAGTTCATCAATTAACCCGGGAAGCTTTTAATGCCTTATTAAAAACATTGGAAGAACCGCCCAGCCATGCCATTTTCATTTTAGCGACAACAGAAATTCACAAGGTTCCCCAGACAATCATTTCAAGATGCCAGAGATTTGATTTTCATAAATTAACTCTGGATAAAATTGTTTCCCGACTGGAATCAATTACTGATCAGGAAAAGATTAAAATCGAAAAGCCAGCCTTGGAATTAATTGCTCTCAATGCCGATGGCTCTGTCAGAGACGGAGAAAGCCTATTGGGCCAGGTTATCTCAATGGAAGATAAGAACATTACTTTGGAAGAGGTTCAGACCATTTTAGGGGTAACGGATATTAAAGCGGTTCAGGATCTAGTTAATTACCTGGCAGAAAAAAACAACGGGGGAGCGATTTCACATATTAACCAGATTTCCAGCCAGGGTTATGATTTAATCCAATTCTCAAAATCCCTGATTAACTATTTAAGAAAAATGATGATTTTGAAAGTTGATTCTAACTTATCTGAATTAGTTGCCGCAGAATTGACGAAAGAACAGAAGAATGTTATAATAGGGCAAGGGAATAAGTTTAATCAGCCGGATTTAATTAAAACAGTTCATCTTTTTATTAACGCTTCCAATGAAATTAAATCAGCAGATTTCCCGCAACTTCCTCTGGAATTAGCAGTGGTTGAGTGTTGTCAGGAAAATTAAATATATTGCCGGGTGGTCTAACGGTAGTGACGCCAGGTTTTGGTCCTGGAAATGGGGGTTCGACTCCCTCCCCGGCAGCCATCTTTCGCTAAAGCTACAGAATGGCAAGCCATAAAATGTATTATTGTTATATTTTACTAAGCTCAAAATCACATACTTTTTATTTTGGTTCTACAAGGGATTTAAGGTTACGATATGAGCTACACAATGAAGGTGAAGTTAAATCAACCAAACCGTATTTGCCCTGGAAATTAGTTTGGTACGGAGCATTTAAAACAGAAAAAGAAGCAAAAGATTTTGAGCAATACTTAAAAAGCGGCTCAGGTAAAGCATTCGCTTATAAAAGGCTTGTTTCTGTAGCCTTAAAGAAAGATATCGTTGCGGGCAGAGTATCAAAGGTATTCCGTAGCCATTAGGCGAAGGATACCCTCCTCCCCAGCAAGTCAGTGAGAGGTTCGAGTGACCCGACTGCTAAAAACATGTCAAATCAACAAACAGATATAATCATTTGGCTTCAATCTGCAGATAATGAATATATTGCTGCGCGAACGCTATTAAGACAGGGGTTGATTCTTCAGGGTGTA
The DNA here is from genome assembly GCA_964594965.1 of uncultured Candidatus Saccharibacteria bacterium. Classification (GTDB taxonomy): domain Bacteria; phylum Patescibacteriota; class Minisyncoccia; order Portnoybacterales; family UBA2143; genus CAZQMX01. The sequence continues at coordinate 7,547 of CAZQMX010000001.1, forward strand.
ATTCTCAGTGCTTCAGTAATAGAAAAATACCTAAAAGCTGTTCACCTAATCAATAATGTATCTTTTGATACTCAGGGTGAGAAGGCTCATAATGTTTTAAATCTCTACAAAAATCTCCCCAGTGTGTATTCGGAAAAGCCACTAAATGAAAGCTATCTGAGGTTTCTAAATAATGCATACAAACTCAGATATCCCGACAAAACACCGGAAGGCTTTAATGTTGCCCTTCACCAAGGAAAAATGTTAGTTGGCTTGGATGAAACTGTACACAAAATACGGAAACGAGTTCAAATCAAAACTTCTGATGGGGGCGACTTTAAAACAATGTTTGATCACTTGATCGAACATAAAGATGATCACTTATTGAATGGGAACCATGCATTTGGTGCAGCTTCGAGAGAAAGTGCTTTTGAACAGCCGTTGCTTTGGTATGAGATGCGCATTCTAAAGAACGGTGCTTGGCTTGAGGCTCACAATGTTTCTTTGGCAAAGGATGACGGAAATTATGATTTGAAAGGACTACAAAAAGGATCGTCTGATCGCCAGTTTATACTTCAAGCTCCAGTAATGACCGCTGAGAAACAAGGAGACCCGACTGCCTCAAATCAAGATGAGGAAACCCCTCAAAATACCCCTTAACCACTTGCCCTTATTTTGTTCGCAACCCGACTAGCCAGCCAGACATATGACAAACTTGAACTTGTCAAAGAAAAAAGTCATATTATCTGCCATATTGGTTCTGGTTGTTTTAATTGGCTTTTTCTTTTTATACCAACGAGACAATACCACCAAGGAAATGGTTTTGAATTTGAGTTCCGATGTTTCGGATTTGGATTCAAGGACAGAAAGATTGGATATCAGCATGGAGAAAATTGAGAAGAAAATAGTTCTGTTAAAAGAACAGGGTTATGTAGAAATAGATGACACGCCGGCTATTGTTGGAAGCGTCCTTCCCTCTGTTGTTTTCGTCATGACTAAATCCTCTGATTCTGATTACAATAAAGAGAACCAGATTCTAACAACAGACCAATCTAATGTCCGCGGAACAGGTTTCTTCATTTCAAGCGATGGATGTATTGCTACGGCCAAACATGTTGTTTCCGGACTTGAGCAACGAAATATTGAGGTCCAGGACAAGGATGGAAATCGCTACGAAGTTGAACAGATATTTACGGATGACAATTCGGATGTTAGTTTAATAAAGATTAAAAGCAGTAAAAAACATCCAATTATTAAATTCGGGTATTTTGAGAATTTAGAAATTGGCGATGAGGTTGGAGTGATTGGTTTTAATCCGGGATTTGATACGCCCCTGCTTCACAAAGGCAATGTTTCGGCAAGGGGATTGGATGAAAATGGCTTGAAAATGTTTACGATAAATTCTTTTGTTAATAAGGGGAATAGCGGTAGTCCGGTTTTTTCTCTAAGAACCGGAAGAGTATTGGGTGTTCTGAGCGCCAGGAAGTCCGAAGCCCAGACCTATAAACTACTAGATCCAAGCCAATTTAGTTCAGGAGTTTCTTTTGGTGGAATTGGCGATCCGGGGGTGCTGAGCGCAGCGCTCTATAATGAAACGGTTAAAATAGTCGAGGAGGCATCACAGGTCGGAATTGGCATTGTTTATTCTATAGATCTAGTTCGTCAATTAATGGGGGAGTATAGGAAATAGACCTAATTCGGAGGTCGAACCTCCGACAGACCTAATTCGGAGGTCGAACCTCCGACAGTCCTCAAAAATATGACTCCATTAAAAATTGTAATTGTTCGGACAATTAAAGGGCAGAAGTACGCGGATTTTATTGCCAAAGAAATCAACCTGGCCGGCCATCGAGCCGGTGTTACTGATATTAAGGACTTAAAAGATTATCTAAAAAAAGAGAATTGTTCTCCAGAAACTACCCTAATTCATTCCCGGACTGCTCATCCTAATTTAACTTACAGGATTTTTAAAGAATTAGAAGACGAGGGATATAAGATAGTTAATTCAGCCGAGGCGATTAGATTAACCAGCGATAAATATAGCTCCTGTGTTTTTGCCAAAGAAAATAATATTCCTTGCGCTGATACTTCAAAGACCTTGAAAAAAGAGGCCCTTTCTTTTGTAAAAGAAAAGATGAAGGAATGGGACAAAGTTGTGGTCAAGCCAATTACCAGTCAGGGACAAGGCCAATACGCCTTTATGTTTAACAAGGATAATATTTCAGAAGTTGAAGAAAAAGTTAAAAGTATTCCGGCCAAAGAACTGGTTATCCAGAAATACCTTGATTATGAACGCTTAAGCCGAGTAATCGTTATTGGCTTTAAAGCGCTAGAGAAAGCGGTTTTCTATGATGAACCGGGAAATAATTGGAAATGCAGCGTTTGCCTTAATCCTGAAATTAGAGTTTTTGAGAATCCGCCCCAAGAACTTTTGGAATTTTCTCAAGAGATTGCTAAAAAATTCAAGGCCGAGATTTGTTTTATTGATGTCTTTACAACCAAGAAGGGATATGTTTTAAATGAGATAAACACTGCCTGTAGTTTGATAATTCATGAAAGGATATCTAAGTATAATATTTCAAAAGATATCGCTAATTATTTATTGTCTTTGGCTGAATAAATATGATTGATTTAAAGAAAAAAATCAGGGAAGTTCCTAATTGGCCCAAGAAGGGAGTTAATTTTAAGGATATTACTACTCTTTTGGAGGACCCGAAATCATTTCGGGAAGTGATTGATTTAATCGCTAAACCTCTGGCAAAAAAGAAAATTGATAAAATTGTTGGAATTGATGCCAGGGGATTTTTAATTGCCGCCCCGGTTGCCTATAAACTTAAAACTGGATTAGCTATTGTCAGAAAAAAAGGAAAACTTCCTTTTGATACTATTGAGAAGGAATACGAATTGGAATATGCTAAAGCAATTGTTCAGATGCATAAAGATGCGATAAAAAAAGGAGAAAAAGTTGTTTTAATCGACGATTTATTAGCTACCGGCGGAACTGCCTTAGCGACCTGTGATTTAATTGAAAAACTCGGCGGCAAAATCCTCGAAGTTTGCCTAATTATTGATTTGCCTTTTTTGGACGGCTCAAAAAAATTAAAGAAGAAGTATAAGGTAAGGAGTTTGGTCTCGTATGACAAAGAATAAAATTGGAATAATTGGCGGGAGCGGAATTGATGATCCCAAGATATTAAAAAACGCTAAAGAGATTAGCGTTAAAACGCCCTATGGTAAAACTTCATCGCAATTAATTACCGGAAAAATTAAGGGAATTGATGTTGTTGTTTTGGCCCGTCATGGAAAAAAACATAATATTATGCCAACCAGGGTTCCTTTCAGGGCTAATCTCTGGGCTTTGAATAAGGTTAGTTGTTCCCATATTCTAGCCACAACCGCCTGCGGCTCTTTAAGAGAAAAAATTAAGCCAAGGCAATTAATATTTTTAGATCAGTTTATTGATTTTACCAAGCACAGAGATTTAACTTTTCATGAGGATAGGGTTGTTCATACTCCTATGGCTGACCCTTTTTGCGAGGGATTAAGGAAGGTTTTAATTAAAACAGCCAAAGAATTAAAGATCTCTCATCATCAAAAAGGGACAATTATAACAATTGAAGGACCAAGGTTTTCAACCCGGGTTGAAAGCCATATGTTCAGAAAATTCGGTGCAGATGTTATAAACATGTCAACCGTGCCGGAAGTAATTCTAGCCAGAGAATTAGGCATTTGCTACGCTTCAATTGCTATGGCCACAGATTATGACACCTGGCACAAATCAGAAGAACCAGTCACCTGGGAAATGATTTTATCAGTCATGAGAGAAAACGCCGGCAATGTTAAGAAATTAATTCTTGAGGTCATTCCTAAAATTGATTTTTTGGATTGTGATTGTTGTAAGTAGTTTTTAGTGTTAGAATAGACTAAAGATTATTAAATAAATTAAATAACAAAAATATGTTCAAAAAAATATTGTTTTCTCTAGCATTTTTATCCTTCTTTGCCCCACCGGCATTAGCTCAAGAGGATTTGCCTGATCCAGGCATTCTCCCTGGCAGCCCTTTCTATTTCGCCAAAGCTTTTTTTGAAGATGTTGGGACTTTCTTTGTTTTCGGGGATTTAGCCAAAGCCGAAAGATATCAGGAATTAGCTCAGAAAAGAATCGCTGAAGCCAAAGCCATGGCGGAAAAAGAACCCTCAGAAGAAACGATGGAAAGATTAATGAACAGATACCAGAATCAATTGGAAAAATCATTGGAAAAAGTAGAGGCAGTTAAGGAGAGAAATCAGGAAAATGAAAGGGAAAGAGTTAATCAAATCACCGAAAAGATTGCCAGAAATACAGCCAAGCATTTTAGTGTTCTGGAAGCAATGACAGAAGAAGTTTCTGATGAAATAAAAACAGAGATTCTTCTGGCTAAAGAGGCCTCAAGCGATGGCCAAATAAAGGCCTTGAAACTTTTAGTCAAGGAAAATACCGAGGAAGCAGTTGAAATTTTTTCCGAAGCAATAGAGGTCAGATTAAATAAAATTGAAACAGATACTGATTATGAAGATGAAGAAGAATCAGAAGAAGCGGTCAAAGAATACAAAAAATATTCTAATTTAGGCCAGGAAATTTCAGAACTAGCCAAAGGGTTGAGAATTGACAGCAGTACGGTTGAAGAACTGGTTGAAAAAGCAACTTCTCATCATTTGGAAGCTTTGGAAAGAGTTCAAGCTCAAGTTAAAGTTAACGAAAAAGCCCAGGAAAAACTAAAAGAAGCCATTCAGGTCAGGACGCGGGTAAGAACCGAAACCCAGACCAGAACCGAAACAAATGGAGAAGCTTGCGTAGGAGACTGCGATGATGAAGATAAAAATGATAAAGATGATGGAGAAGAAGAAACAGGGAAAGAAAGAACAAGGAATAGTGAAGAATCAGGAAAATAAGATTATTAAAAATGTTTCCAAAAGTTTTCATAATTATTCTAAGCTGGAATAATTGGCCAGATGTTAAGGAGTGTCTTGAGTCAATTAAAAACAATGACTACCCAAATTATCAGGTAGTCATTGTTGATAATGACTCAAAAGAAAAACCTCAACCCAGTCCGGAAATTAAAATCATTTACAATGAAAAAAATTTAGGTTTTTCCGGGGGTAATAATGTTGGAATTAAATATGCCTTAGAAAATGGCGCTGACTATGTTCTGCTTTTAAACGACGATACTATTGTTGATTCCCAATTTTTAACTAAATTAGTTGAAGCGGGGGAGTCAGATGGAAATTTTGGCATACTTGGACCCAAGATATATTACTACGAAGACAGAAATAGGATTTGGTCTGCCGGCGGAAAAATTAACTGGCTATGTAACAAGGGGACCTTAAAAGGGTGGAATGAAATAGATAAAGGACAATATGATAGTCCGAAGGCGCAGGAAAACCCACATTTAACTGGTTGTTGCCTTCTGGCCAAAAGAGATCTTGTAGAAAAAATTGGTCCTATGTCAGAAGATTATTTTCTTTATTACGAAGATACTGACTGGTCCTTCAGGGCAAGAGAGAACGGCTTTAAATGTGTTTTTGTTCCAGAAGCAAAAATCTGGCATAAGATTTCAAGAAGCGCTGTCGCAGAATCTTCTACCTATATCTATTATCATGTTAGAAACGGCCTTATTTTCGCCCAAAAATACGCGTCTTGGTATATCAAGCCAATAGTTCATCTTGATGTTCTATGGCGGATTATTAAACAAATTGTTAAACTGTTTATTCCGAGCAAAAAGGCCTGGGTCAAACCCATTCTATTAGGCATAAAAGATTTTTATTTAGGAAGGAAAGGCAAGTATGCCCCGTAGTAGAATTTCGATATTCGCCAAGGGCGATAAGAAGACGGGGTATAACATAAGATAGAGATATCTAATTGTAATAAATAATAATCAGAGATTTCGATTATTAAAATCGAAATTTCACTACGGGGTATGAAAATTGGCATTGATGCGCGCGAAATTGAAAAAAGACCAACCGGCGTTGGTCGGGTTTTACACTCTCTCTTAAAAGAGTGGAATAATTTTGGTTTAGGAGGAGTAAAGTTCATTTTATACTTCAAAGAACAGGTTCCAGATTTAGATTTATCAGAAAAGTTTGAAAGAAAACTTCTTTCTTTTCCAATCCAAAGCAATGGTTTATTCCTTCATTATCTTTTGCCCAGAGCGGCTAAAAAAGATAAGATTGATATTCTATTTTGTCCGGGCTATGTCGCACCAATATTTTACAAAGGAAATATTGCTTTAGAACTCCATGATATTATTTACCAAGCCAGACCGGAATTATATAACTGGCCGAGTATTGTAGACAGAATCTTTTTAAAAAAGGTTTCTCAAATTTCTGCTAAGAAAGCCCAGGTGATTCTAACTTGTTCAGAGTTTAGTAAAAAAGAAATTATTAAACATTACCAGGTTAATCCAAAAAAAGTTTTTAGTATTCCCTTGGCAACTAATCAATCATTCCAGCCAATACAAGACAGGGAGAAACTGGAGGAAATTAAAAGAAAATATAAAGTTAAAGATAAATTTATTCTCTATATCGGCTCAATCTTTAATCGGAGGCATTTGCCGGAAGTAATAACCACTTTCAAAAAAGTTAGCCAGGAATTACCAAATTACCAATTTCTAATCATTGGTAAAAACCACACTTCGCCTTTTATTAATATTGAAAAGATGATTGATAAAAAAATTATTAGAAAGGACTATTTAGAAGAAGGGGATTTGCCTCTAATTTACAACGCCGCTGATTTACTAATCTGGCTCTCTGATTATGAAGGATTTGGTTTGCCGGTTTTAGAATCAATGGCTTGTGGTACGCCGGTGGTAACTTCCCGTGCCGCCTCAATTCCAGAGATGGCAGGGAAAGCGGCAATTTATGTTGAGGATAATGGAAATATTGATCAAATTGAAAAGGCGATTAAAAAAGGATTAATTGATAATATTTTAAGAGAAGAATTAATAGAAAAAGGATTAGAGCAATCAAAGAAATTTTCTTGGGAAAAATGCGCTAGAGAGACGCTTGACGCTTTGGTTTCTATTAGGTAAAATATATTGACAATCTGCGGTAGCTCAATGGTAGAGCAAGTGACTGTCAAAATAGGCAGCCCTTAAGAGTAATTTTAAGGGAAAAACTTTGGGATAACGGTGAACGCTTTAATCTGTCAACACCGTGGGAACCTCGATATTTATTGAGGGCTCCGTAGAGACTAGATACCAAAGCATCCCGCAGTACTGCGGGATGATGATATAGTCCACGCTTTAAGGAAACTTAAGGATAAGTGTAATCACTGGGTTGCAGGTTCGAGTCCTGCCCGCAGAGCCAAGTTAGGTGGTACGAACTCCGATTTTTGGGAAGGCCTTCGGCCTTCCTTTTAGTTAAGAATTACAAAGGCGGTGTCTGCAAAGCACACCTTTGTAAAGAGTTATCCACTTTTTTTATTTAACCAGGATGGTAAAATAACAATAAGGGGAAATTATGAAGAAAATAGCCCTAATTAGCGCTTTTTTAATGTTGGTTGGTTTTGGGTTTTTCGGATGTGCCCAGATTGTTCAAGCAATTGAAATAACTCCTTCTTTGTCTAGTTCGGTCACCTCAATTAAATCAGGTGACTCTTTTGGTTTAAGCTGGAGTATTCCAGCAGGAATACCAGCGGATGCTCAAGTATATTGGCAATTGTGTCAGACCAATTCCCAGGGAGAGACCCAGAGCGTGGTTAATACTTTTAATAGAGATACGACCGACTATCAGATTAATACTGGCAAGATTTACTGGGATAGCGAGGACCGCTATTATCGTGTTCAAGCTAGAGGTATGAGTGTGACCAATGGTGGCTGGAGTAATATAGTTGGGATTAAGATTAAGCCGGCGGCCTCAACCCTTTCTATTTCTGCAGTTTCAGCTTTTCCAGATGAAAAATATATTTTAGAGTGGACCAAGATACCAAACACCAAGAAATATATTCTTTATCAGTCCCAAAGCGCCTCTTTTGACAATTATGAGACAAAGAATGAGTATTGTTGGGCTGGCTGTGATAGAAAAAAAACTATTAGTCAAGAAAACGAAGGGGTTTATTATTATAAAGTTAAGGCTTGCAGATTTTCGGGCATATCATATAAGTGTTCTTCGGTTTATAGTAATGTGGTTAGTGTTTCAATTGCCAAGGGTCAAGGTCCGTCCGTAGAGACGCCCAGTTTTAGCCCTCGGAATTATTCAATTAATTCTGGAGATTCAGTTAGTTTGAAATGGCAAGCTTCGGCTGAAAAAGAAGGTCAGACCAGTTATCATTTTTGCCAAACTGATGTCAATGGTCGGTCCTGTGATAATTTGGTTAAAACAGATAAAACCAGCCATACGATTAACCCAATCAGTAATTGGTCAGACCAAACTCTTTATTATAAGGTCAAGATAATTGTTCAAGGGGTAGAGTCTGGCTGGAGCGTGCCAGCTCAAGCGATAGTTAAAGCAGGCGGACCGGATATTAAGATTAAAACCCCCCAGATAGACCCAGCCCAATATTTGGTTAAGACCGAGGTTAAATCAGGCGACAATTATATTATTTCTTGGTCAGCAGTTTCTAATATTGATTATTATCAAATATGGGTTAAGGATACTAAAACAAGCAACGAAAGTGTCACTAACCAGACCACCATAAGCCGACCCTATTATCATAAGACCTTAATAGGTAAATCTTTTTGTTATAAAATCAGGGCTGTGGATGATCAGAAGGCTACGCCTTGGAGCAGGCAAATCTGCGTTACCGTTAAACCAGCTGACTTGAATTTGACGACTACTAATATAAAACCTCTTTCTGAAGAGAAATTTCATTTGAAGTGGAATTGCCCTTCACTTCAATGTCCAACCGTTAATCAATATACTATTGAGGAGGCAACCAATGCTTCTTTTACTAACGCCAGTCAAAAAACCAAACCAGGCAATTATAGTTCCTATCTACAAAAACAAACTCAGCCTGCTATTTATTATTATCGATTAAAGGCCTGTGGCGATGAAGGTTGTCATTCGGGCGAGGTAATTAGTGTTCAGGTGGTCAAGCCAACTTTCTCTGCTCCAGCTTTTATTTATGCAGGCGAAACCTATAAAGCAAGCTGGACTAATTTACTGGGAGTTAATCACCTTAAAGATTATCAGATTTGTTCATCTCAAGAACCGGATGATTGTCTAGACGAGGGATGCGAGGATTACTTCTATTGCTCAAAGAAAGATACAAAAGGAGTATATTACAACAAGGCTTATCTAGAAAATAAACCACTTTTTACAGATGACCTTGAATATTATTATCGCTTGAGAGTTCGCTATCTTAATGATAAATATTCTGTTTGGAGTGATGCCAGTAAGTTAATTGTTAAATCGTTAAGGCCGATAGTAGGAACTAGCAAAGAATCAATTGAGAAAGGAAAGCCTTATGACCTTAAATGGAAAACAGTGCCTAATGCTGAACATTATGAGGTCTGCCTTAGTAATCAACCAACTGGTCGTTGTGATTTAGGAAGCACTACCTATCCTAAATCACAAATTAAGTTTTCTAATTGGACGGGTCATTATTCTATTTATTACTCTCAAGAACCTTGGCTAACCAAAACTTTTTATCACAGAATCAGGGCTTTAGGTCAGAATAAAGACAAAGAAATTTCTCCTTGGAGTAATGTAGTCGGAGTTAAGGTCTGGGCGCAGGATCCGGGTTTAACGCCATCTAGCTTCTTCTACCCCCTGGAAACAGCTTTAGAAAAAACCATTCTTTTCTTTACTTTTAATCCGGAGAAGAAAGTTGTTCGGGCAATGAATTATGCTCAAGAGAAAGTAGCTGAAGCCGAAGCTATGATGATGGAAAATAATTCGGAGGCGGTAGTTAAAGCTGGACAGGCCTACCAAGATTATCTTGATTTAGCAGTAACTAAGTTAGGAGGAATAAAGAATAAAGAGAAGAAAAAGGCTTTAGTGGTTGAGGTGACCAAAGAAATTACAGAGCAGCAAGTGATTCTTAGTCAGGCGCTTCAAGAGAGTACTGCCCAAAACAAAGAGTCAATTAATCAATTATTAACCGTTAGTAACCAGGGTTTAGAAAAGAGTTTGGAAGTAATTCCGGAAAAAGAGACCGAAATTAGACAAGAATTAGAAAAAGTGAAACAGCGGTTTGGAGTGATAAATGTAATTGAAGCGCCAGAAGAGATAGAAACAGAAGATGAACAGGTTGAACTTGAACCATTAGCGCCTTTAGAAGAATCTCAGCCCCTTGATTTAATTAAGGAAATAAAGGATAAGGTTAAGGCTATTCCTGGAATTCTTAAGGAAGTTCCTATTCCGGCGGCTGAACCAGAACCAGAGCCTGAACCAGAACCAGAGCCTGAAGCGGAAGTGGAAACCGGGCCGGTTTGTGGCAATAATAGCTGTGAACAAGGAGAAGATTGTTCTAATTGTTCAACTGATTGTACTTGTTCAGTTGGCCAGGTTTGCCAGAATGGACAGTGCTTGGTTGTTGAATGTTTATCTGATAGTGATTGTAATGATAATAACGGTTGCACTATTGATACTTGTTATAATCCAGGGACAAGTAATGCTAGTTGTGGTCATAACGCAATAAGTCCCTGTATTAATAACGATGGTTGCTGTCCAAGTAGCTGTAATTCAACCGATGATAGCGATTGTTCGCCAGTTTGCGGTAATGGAATTTGTGAGAGAGGTGAAAGTTATGATAATTGCTCTTCGGATTGTCCAACTCAATGTAGCGATGGCGAGGATAATGACGGAGATGGTATTATTGATTACCCTGAAGACCCAGGCTGTGAAAATACTAATGATAATGATGAGACCGATGAAATAGCTTGTTACTCTGATGAAGATTGTGATGATGATGACTCCTGTGCTATTCACTTTTGTGAGTGGGCTGGCACAGTTGACGCTTATTGTTATTATTATGCTACAATTGACACTTGCTATGAAGATGAATGGGGCTGTTGTCCAACGGGTTGTACTTTTCTAGATGACCCCGATTGTGAATAATGAAATAGAAGTTCGAAAATTATCCCGGGCCGGAGAGCCGAATCATAAAACCGCATTTTTACGCGGTTTTTGTTTTGCTCCGGAATTGTGGATAATTGACGCTTGACACCAGATTATTATAGGTATATGCTCATAATAAATAGTTGTTATAAAGGTCGGAAATAAAATTAAACAGGAGAATAATATGAAAATAGCAATAAGTTCAACAGACAAAAATATTGAAAGCAATGTTTCAGATGTTTTTGGAAGATGTCCCTATTTTATCATCGCTGAAGTTGAAGACCAGAAAATAGGGAAAACCGAAGCGATAGAAAATAAAAATACAGAACAAATGAGCGGGGCTGGTATTTCAACCGCCCAATTAATAGCTGAAAAAGATGTTAAGGCTGTCATAACAGGAAATGTTGGACCAAGAGCGTTAGATGTATTAAATCAATTTAATATTGAAATTTATTCCGGAGAGGGCATAATAAAAGAAGTTTTGCAAAAGTTCATAGATGGAAAACTTGAAAAGATGAATTGATATGAGAATAGTTATCCCAACAAATGATAAAAAGGGGCTAGATGATAAAATAGCTGAGCATTTTGGTCGCTGCCTGACTTATACTTTTCTTAACGAAAAAGGCGAAGTGCTTGAGATAATAGATAATACCAGCGAACACATGGGTGGTACTGGTCTACCGCCAGAGTTAATGAAGAAACATAGCGCTAATGTTTTGCTCTGTCGAGGTCTTGGCTCAAGGGCAATTATTTTATGCGGGGAGTTAGGAATAGACGTCTATGTCTATCAAGCGGAAAGAGTCAAAGATATTTTTGAATTGTGGCAGAATAAAAAACTTAAAAAAGCAGGCAGAGAAGATGCTTGCGAACAACATTAGGTATGAAGATAGCAGTTACAGGCGGAAAAGGAGGGACGGGCAAATCATTAGTTGCGACTTCTTTAGCGGTTGAATTCGCTCGAAAGAATAAAACTGCCCTTTTGGATGTTGATGTCGAGTGTCCAAACGACCACCTCTTGCTTTCTGTTAAACGAAAACAATTTACTAAAATTTATCAGCCCATACCTAAATGGGATTTTGATAAATGCAGTAAATGCGGCCAATGCGCTTCTGTTTGCAAACAGAATGCGATTGTTTTTGTTAAGAATAAATATCCGGCTTTTGTCAAAGATATTTGCATTGGTTGTAAGGCCTGTCTGGTTGCTTGTCCTGAAAATGCTATTTCCGAAACCAAAAAAGAAATTGGCACAATTTATACAGGGAAGAATTATAATGTTAGTTTGATTTCAGGCGAACTCAAGTTAGGTGAATTAGCCTCTGGTGAAGTTGTGGCCGAAGTTAGGAAACATTCTGAAAAGATTAACAAAGAATTAAAGGCCAAAGTTATTTTAATAGATTCGGCCGCCGGAATTGGCTGTCCTGTTATTGCTTCGTTGGTTGGCACCGATTATATTGTAGCAGTAACCGAACCAACGCCATCAGCCCTTCATGACTTAAAACGGGTTTTGTATCTGGCTAATCATTTTCAAATTAAACACGGGATTGTTATTAATAAATGTGATTTAGCGGAGAAATTTTATTTAGAAATAGAGAAATTCGCTCAGGAAAATAAGATTGCAATTATTGGCAAGATTCCTTACCGAAAAGATTTTGTTGATTCAACTATAAAGATGGAGCCGGTAACCGAGCTCAATCCGGATTATCAAGAATTATTTCAAAAAATTATTAAGCAAATCAAGTCAGCAATAAAATAAAAGGATGAAAGAAAGAGTAGCGTCAATTTCAATATTAGCCAATATGGTTCTAGCCGGAGGTAAAATTACCGTTGGTCTTCTTTCTAACTCAACCGCGATTTTAGCCGCCGGTATTGATTCTTTTGTCGATATCTTTTCATCAACTATCAGCTATATCGGGATTAAAACATCTAAGAAGCCGGCAGATAAAAATCACCCTTACGGCCATTATAAGTTTGAAGTTTTAGGAGGAGTTATTATTACTCTAATCATTTTGGCGACTGGCATCGGAATAATTTATGAGGCCTATCAAAATTTCTTGGAGCCAAGGGATATTAAAATCGGCTATTTAGCGTTTGGGGTGATGATATTTTCAGTGGTGGTCAATGAGGTCATGGCCAGACTAAAAACTCATTATGGCAAGAAAGAAAATTCCGTCAGTTTGCTCTCGGACGGAATTCATTCGAGAATTGATGTTTATACTTCATTAGCTGTTTTAATTGGTCTATTCTTAACCAAGTATTGGATTTACGCTGATACGGTTTTAGCTCTATTAATAGGTCTTTACATAATCAAAGAGGCCTTTTCTATTGGCAAAGAGGCGGCCGGTTCCCTACTTGATGTTTCAGCTGGCGAAGAAATAGAGGGAGAAATAAAGTCAATTGCCAAGGAGCAGAATATTGAGATAACTTCCTTAAAAACGCAGAAAAAAGGCTCTGCTGTAACCGCTAATCTGGAAATAAGGTTGCCAAATAATCTAAAAGTGGAAGAGGCCACCAAAATTTCGGATAAATTAAGAAGAGAAATGATAAACAGGATTGAGGAACTACAATATGTTGCTATCCAAATTATAAGTCATGAGGTAGAAACCGGATTTTATAAACCTGAATTTGGCAGAAGTTTTGACTGGCAAAGACGAGGTAAATTTAGAGAGAAAATTAAGGGGGCAACTGGGAGGGGGCCTGATGGTTACTGCATTTGTCAGAAATGTGGCTATAAAACACCACATCAAAGAGGATTTCCTTGCTCGAGTTTGAAATGCCCGACTTGTAATATAGATCTAGAAAGAAAATAATATGCCAAGACCAAAACTTTATAGAAGGATAAGATTCAATCCAAATGTAACCTATTTCAAGCCTCAGGGCGTGCCGATGAGGTTTTTAGATATTATTGAATTAACCGCCGAAGAAATAGAAGCATTAAGGTTGAAGAATGCCGAAGATTTAGATCAGGCCCAGGCCGCTAAAATGATGAAAACTTCTCGGAGCACTTTTCAGAGAATTTTAACATCGGCTTACAAAAAAATAACCGAAGCTTTAATAGGGGGCAAGGCGATAAAAATTATAAAAGCAACGAGTCCATCAAATAGGTTCTAAACATCGTCCAGTCAATGGAGATTGGTATTGACACAGGCATACTTTGTAGTATGCTTGTTTTAGTTTTTAGATTGTTTGAAACCCCAGAGAAGAGATGCTATAATAGAAAAATGAAGCCATTAAATATTCTAGGATTAGTGATTTTCTCTGTAGGGGCGTTAGCTCTAATTGGCTTTGGCTTTTATAATTTTTTTCAGGAATCAGATGTTCCCGTCCTGGTCAGATGGGGAATTATCGCTATAATCTCAGGAATAGTTATTATTTTAATCTCTCTAGTCAAAGAAAGATTAAAAGAAAAAGATTTATGATACTTATAAGTTCAGATACAATCAAAGGGAAAGAAATTAGAGAAACCCTCGGTTTAGTCAGAGGTAATACCATTCGGGCTAAGCATGTTGGCAAGGATATTATTGCAGGATTAAGGAGTATTGTTGGCGGAGAAATTAAGGAATATACCGAGGCCTTGAGCGAAGCAAGAGAAGTGGCAATTAAAAGAATGGTTGAGGAAGCGGAAAAACTAGGAGCAGACGCCGTTGTTTCTGTCCGTTTTACCACCTCTCAGGTTATGACCGGAGCAGCTGAATTATTGGTTTACGGAACAGCGGTAAAATTAGTAAAATAAACTCTAACATCCAAGCGGACAGGCGTTTGGCCAACGGAGCCAGTTCAGAAAAACTGTCCCATATTGCCAAGGGCGGTTTTTTGATGCGAAAGAAAAGAAGATTGATAAGCGTATTAGAGGGTATATAATAGGAATATGATAAAAACCGAGGAGCACCAGGATAAAACAGACGAAGAACTGGTTGGTTTGACCCTGGGGAACCAGGAATATTTTTTGTTTCTAATAGAAAGATACGAAAAGAAACTGCTGCGATATATCATAAGAATCTCAAATTCAAACAGAGAAGATGCCGAAGATATTTTACAGGAAGTTTTTATCAAAACCTATCAGAACTTAAATGATTTTGATTTAAGTTTAAAGTTTTCATCCTGGATTTACCGGATTTGCCATAATTGGGTTATCAGCAATTACAGAAGAACAAAGAATAATCCCAAAATCATTTCCATGGATTCAGATAATATTTTTCTAAAAAATCTGGCAACTGACCTGGATTTAAATGAAGAAATTAACCAGCGGGACTTTAAGAATAAGTTTAATCAGGTTTTAGCCGAATTAGATAAAAAATATCAGGAAGTTTTAATTCTGAGACTTTTAGAAGAAAGGGATTACAAGGAAATATCAGATATTTTAAAAAAACCAATGGGAACAATCGCAACCCTAATCAGCCGGGCCAAAAAACAATTCAAAAAAGAATATGCCCAGTAGTAGAACTTTGATACAATATTTTTCTAAAAGAAAAATATTTATAATACCGGGCATAAGAATAAATATTGATTCATAGTAAGTAACATAGAAATTTTGATTAAATAACTAAATTAAAATCAAAGTTTCACTACCGGGTATGAAAAACAAAAACATTAGCCAGGAAATCCTGGAAACAATTAAAGAAAAAAAGATAACTCCCAAACCAAAATGGCAGTTTCTCTTCAAAAACTATTTTATCTGGGCGATAACAGGGATTTTCTTGATAATCGGAGGTTTGTCAGCTGCCGTCATTATCTACATGATTGATAACAATGATTGGGATTTGTATCAGCAGGCAAGCGACAGCCTTCTGGGTTTTATCTTCGCTACCCTTCCGTATTTCTGGATTCTTTTCCTGATTCTTTTTGTCTTTATCGCTGATTACAATTTTAGACAGACAAAAGGCGGTTACCGCTACGGATTAACCAAAATTATCTTGTCAACCGTTTTATTCAGTTTGATTTTGGGATTTCTTTTCTACAACATCGGCCTAGCCAGAACAATTGACCGGGTTTTCAACGATATCCCTATTTACGAAAGAATTATGGAACATCGCCATCAAATCTGGATGCAGCCAAATAGAGGGCTTTTAGTTGGTCAGGTTTTATCAGCCAGAGACGAAAATAATTTTATTCTCAAAGATTTAAACGGAGAAGATTGGCAGGTCTTCTGCTGCCGAGATATGGTTATTGAAGAAAAATTGGAGAAAGGATTGAAAATAAGGGCGATTGGTCAAGAAAAAGAAAATAATAATTTTGAGGCCCTTAAAATAATGCCTCTTATTGGAAGAAAATGGATGATGAAAGAAATAATGCCGTCTAGCCGTATTAATAGATAAGGGTCGAAAGGATATTCTAAATATAAGGAGATAAAAAAAATGAAGAACAAATTGTTTTTAAGCCTAGCCCTGATTGCTCTTGTCCTGGGAGTCGGAATTAGCGTTGCTTACGCTTATCCCGAAAATCGTCAAGAAATGAAAAGGGCAATTGAGAATAATGATTATCAGGCCTGGGAAATCATGATGAACGAGAAGGTAGATTTAATGAGCCAAAGATTGGAAGAAATGAAGAGAAATATTAATCAGGAAAGATTTGAACAAATGAAAGAAGTCCACGGTTTGATGCAGGAAGGCAAATATGACGAAGCTAGGCAACTAAAAGAAGAACTAGGATTTGGCGGATTCGGCCAAGGCATGCGTTGGAATCACATGAAATAGATATTAGGCAGAGAGCCGCCTCACATACGGGGCGGTTTTTTGATTTAATCTGAAATTATGATACAATAGTCTTATGAAAAAAATAATTTGTCTGACGATATTAGTTTTCCTAGTTCTGTCAGGAACCGCTTTGGCTTATCAGCCAAAGTTGGCTTTTGACCAGACGATAATAAAGGTAGAGGAACCGGAAATATCAAAAGCATATTATGACATCCTCTCGGGCGACCCGGTTGTTTACCAGATTGAATCCAACCAACCCTTTAATTTATATGTTAATCTTTTAATTCCGGTAGTTGAGAATACCAGAAGAGATTTCATTGTTGAAATTAGAAAAGATGGAGTCTTGCTTGATATGTTACAGGGCGGGGGAGAGTGGACTCAATTTTTTGAGCCCCATGGCCGGGATAATTATCTCAAGGGCCCGGAATTCAAACAAGAAGCCGAGCCAGGTAGTTATGAAATAGAGATTTTTAATAATGATTATCAGGGCAAATACGTCTTAGTCATTGGCGAAAAAGAAGAACTTCCTCTAAAAAGAATCATTAAAACTGCTTTTCTTTTGCCAAGAATAAAGGTTCAATTTTTTGAGAAATCGCCTTTAGTCGCTCTGTTTAATTTATCCGGATTATTCCTACTGGTTATTATCCTTCTAATTCTAATCATTGTTTTTGTCTTAAAAAAAATATTAAAAAAAAGAAAGGAGATAAAATATGAGGTTTAAAAAGGCAATTTATTCTGTTTTAATTCTAATTCTGTTTTTCAGTTTTTCGTTTGCTCTGGCAGCTGAATTTCGGGTCGGAACCAAGGAAGGAGCAAGTGTTACAGTTGACAAGGGTGAGAAAGTAAAAAATCTTTATGCCGGCGGCAATATGGTTTCAATTAACGGCGATGTTGAGAAAAGCCTTTATGCCGGCGGGAATATTATTACCATCAACGGTAATGTTGAAGACAGCGTTAATGTTGGCGGCGGGACAATCGTTATTCGGGGAAATGTTGGCGATAGTGTTCATGCTGGCGGCGGTAATATTCTAATTGAAGGAGAAATCAAAGAAGATTTGTTTTTAGGCGGCGGCAATATTACCATTACCAAATCAGCTTCAATTGGCGGAGATTTAATTCTCGGAGGCGGCAATGTTGAAATTAACGGGCCAATCGCAGGGGATATTCTTTTAGGCGGCGGCAACGTTACCATTAATAGCAAAATCGGTGGCAAGGTTAAAGCCAGCGCTGATGAATTGAAATTAGGTCCTTTGGCTGAGATTGGAGGAAATTTGAACTATACTTCTCCGAAGGAAGTTAAAATGGATGAAGATGCAAGAGTTTTAGGAGAAATTAAGTTTAATAAAAGGCAAATTAAAAAACTCGGTTTAGGTGAAAAAACAGGAACTCTTTTCGGCATTTTAACCCTGGCCTTTTTAATCAAAGTCCTAATGGCAATTGCTGCCGGGTTAATTCTGATTTATCTTTTGAAGGGTGTAAGCGAGAAAGTCATTAGAGGAGGCCTGACCCGTTTCTGGAAGAGTTTAGGTTTTGGATTCTCAGCCTTGATTCTGACTCCAATCGCAGCTCTGATTATCTTAATCACGGTCATTGGCGCCTGGCTTTCTGGATTAATTATGGTCGCATACATCTTGATGCTTCTTTTGGCTGGAACTCTGGCTAATGTTGCCTTTGGTAGTTGGCTGATTAAAATAGTCAAGAAAAAAGAGGGATATCCGATTAATTGGCAGGCAGTTGTTATCGGCGTTATTAGCTTAAAGATTATTACCCTAATTCCGTTTGTTGGCTGGCTGGTTGGATTAGTTTTCTGTCTGATTGCCTTAGGTGCTCTTTATAGAATGATTTATCAGAATCTTATTATCAGGAAGTAGGGGATATTGAATTAAAGGAAACAACCGCTCTTCGGCGGTTGTTTTCTATTCTCGATTAAGATATAATCAGGGTATATGAAAAACTCTAAATTAATATTAACGGCTTTCTTAAATTCAATCGCTGTTTTTGTCTATGTTTCCAGTATTGCCTGGCTTTTATTCAACGGCGAAAGGTTTTTTGGCCAAGCAAGTAATTTCTGGATGCCAACAGCATTACTCCTGGTTTTTATTGTTTCAGCAACAATTACCGGATTACTGGTTTTGGGCCGACCAATTTACCTCTATCTTAATAATCTTAGATCCGAAGCGGTTAAATTACTGATTTATACGGTTGTATTTCTACTAATTATTACTGCTCTTGCCCTGATGGTCAATGTTTTTATTTAGGATAGTTTTTGCTTAATAAAAAAAAGGATACCTGCTGTCCTTTTTTAATTTCGGTTATTTTATCCCCATTTTCTTAAAAAGAAAGTCTTCAATAACCCTATACCCATGATATTTTTTTCCAATCCTAAAATTCTTTTCCATCTTTTTATTTAATCCAGGATCAGTCAGCCATTTGATTGTTTTTCTTACAGCTTTATCCATATTTTTCTGAGGAATCTGGTAAAGCCCGGTTTTATCATTTTTTCTAATTTTATCTCCCAAAGAAATTAAACTATATTTTTCTTTAACAATATCCTTTTTAAAGACCGGGTATTCAAAAATAACAACCGGTTTTTTAGCAAAAACAGCTTCAATTAACTGGTTACCCCAGCCTTCCCAGATACTTGGAAAGGTAATCAAATCAGCATGGACATAGGCGTCCCATAAAGACAGAGTTTTAACGCCGCCATTATAGTGTCTTTCTGCCTTGATATGTTCGGAAACAAATCTGACTCTAATTCGTTCATCAAAGGCCTTGGTTTTTAATTTAAAAAGATAATCTCTTTTTTCATCTTCAGTATAGCCGGCCATAACCAGAATAACATTAGAGCGGGAATTGAGTTTCTTGCCGTTATACAATTCCTGTCCTCTTAATTTTGAAATATTTTCCTGAAGAGCGTTAGCAAAGTCAACCGCTATTTCAATCCCTTTCCTTGGAATAATTCGGGTTGCCTGGAGAATGACTAAATCGTGTTGACCAATATCAAATTGTCTTAAAAAATCTTTGTTGAATTTATCTTTTTTCCACTCTTTTTGCCCAAAGTCAAAAGTGTCCGGAAGAACTTCTGCTTTAATGCCACTTCTTTTTTTAAGTTCGCGCTGGGTAATTGAATTAATGACAATATGTTTAATGTATTCGCTTTCTGGCGGCATATACTGATCAATGTACTTTTTGAGATAAGAATTGCGGGGGAGATGGAATTCTCTTCTTTCCCAGAAAAAATCATGATGAGTAGCAATAGTTTTGAGTTTGAATTTTTCAATCCAATTAAAAAATCCTCTGGCAGCGGCAATGTGACCACCAAAGGAAAAAATATTGTGAATCAAAACCAGGTCAAATTTTTCTTTTCTCTGAATTCGAGTTAATTCTTTTTCAATCGCGTTAGAAAGTTTCCTGATTTTCCTCTTTATCTCAATATCTTCCAAATCCCAGCGCCGGAAATGAAGAAATCCGTTTTCTTTAACAATTGGAACAATGCCGTCATCCCATTCTAATTCTTTGATAATATAGTTAGCTCCTTTACTCCGGGAGCCGGCAATCAATTTAACATTAAAACCATGCTCTTTTAAAATTTGCTCTCTTTTCTCTATTTCAAGAGACACCCCATCTGTTCCTCCAACGCGATAATGACAGATAGCAATCTTGGTTTTAGGCATTACTTATATGGTATAATAAAATGGATGATTGAGCAAGTTATATTGGGGATTATTCAAGGAATAGCCGAATGGCTGCCAGTCAGTTCAGAAGGACTGATTGTTTTGGTTAAGAATAATTTTTTTGAAAGTGGGGGAATAGAAAATATTATCAGGCAGGCCTTGTTTTTACATTTAGGCACATTTTTGGCCGCCCTGCTCTATTTCAGAAAAGAAGTCTTATCTTTAACCAAGGATAAAGAACTTTTGAAATTTTTAATCATTGCCACTTTAATCAGCGGCATTTTCGGATACGGCTTAATTAAAGTTTTTCTTAATTTAGAAAATGAATTATCTCTTTCAACAAAAGCCATTACCTTAATTATTGGTTTGTTTTTGCTTTTAACCGCTCTATTTCAACTAAAGGCTAAAATGGGGGAGTATAAGGAAAGGAAAGACTTAAACACCAAGGATGGAATTCTTTTGGGCTTGGTTCAAGCGATAGCCGTGCTACCGGGCCTGTCCCGTTCCGGCTTGACCGTCTCAACTCTGCTTTTAAGAAAATTCAAAAGCAGGGAAGCCTTGACTTTAAGTTTTTTAATGAGTTTGCCCATTGTTCTAGGCGGTAATATTATTCTTAATTTTAATCAGTTTAGTTTTAATTCAGGAAATTTATTAGGATTATTTTTTTCTTTTATTTTCGGACTTTTGACAATTGGTTTGTTATTAAAAATAGCCGGAAGAATTAACTTCGGCTACTTCGTCCTAATTTTCGGTCTCTTGGTTATTATCTCTGTTTTTGTGTAAAAGAAAAAAGGACATCGCTCTTGGGTGAGAGATGTCCTTGAAGGGGGATGAACAAGACTAGAGATCGCCGTACAGTTTTTCGAGGCACTTCGGACAAACGCCATGGCTGAATTGCATTTCAAGATGTTCTTTGAGAAGGTCTCTGAAGAATTGTTCTGGTATTATCCAGTGATCTTTGTTTCCCCGAATCTTTTTACATTGTGCGCAGATGGGGAATAACTGGGAAAGGATTTTTTTGAGCTCGGCTAATTTTTTTTCGGTCTTTCTTAATTTCCTTTTTATTCTTTTAGTTTTGTTCAAATTAAAAATTCCTCCTTTTTGAATTTCCCATATTCTACCACCATATATTCAATTTGTCAATATTTTTATCAACAATTTCTTTTGTTTTTCCCTTTTCTATGATAAAATATTTCTATGGCTTCAAAGAAAAAAATTGCTAAAGACTTAGGAAAAGCTTCTAAAGAATTCCTTAATAAGGAAAAGAGAAAGGCGCTTTTAGATTCTTTGAAAAAAGATAAAACCAAATGGTTTTTATGGGTTTCCCAGATAAAAGGAATTTTGAAGAATCTTAGCCGGGCTGATATGGTCGGTTTTGCCGGTTTGGTTTTACTTCTGGAACAGAGACCAAAAAGCAGATTTCACAGAGATAATCTAAAAAGATTTTTAATTAACAAAACCGAGTATTACAAACACTATGATTTTTCCCTGGAAAAGGAATTAAGAAAAGAAAAAAGGAAAAGAGGAAATTTATGGATAAGCAAAGTTCTGCGCCTTTTTATCAGCCGTTCTTTTCTTGGAATTTTAATCTTAATTCTAATCCTTGGCTTTGTCATTTGGTTTTATCTTGACCGGGAAAGTTGTTTGGAATTTGTCCAAAAAGTAATTGAACCCTTTTTAAAGGCAATTAGATAAATAAAGGAAAATAAATATATGGAATTTTTAAAATCAGAGCATAAACATAAGAATTTGGACCTTTTAATTAAGGTTTTGGTTGTTTTTCTGGTTGTTTTTGCTTTTTCCGGCCTGGTTGGAGCGATTAATAAAATTAGGGAAAGTAAATACATTGGCCAGGATGCCATAATGAAGAATACAATTTCTGCGACGGGAAAGGGAGAAGTTTATGCTAAGCCTGATTTAGGCATAGTTACTTTTTCAGTTAAAACAGAAGACAGAACTGTTTCCGGAGCAATGGAAGAAAATACTGAACAGATGAATAATGTAATTGAAGCGGTTAAAAATGCCGGAGTCGAAGAAAAAGATTTGAAAACAACTAATTTCAGTATTTATCCCCGTTATGAATTCCCTGAACCAGCCAGGAAAAGAATTCTAGTTGGATATGAAGTCTCCCAGTCGCTTCAGGTTAAAATCAGGGAATTAGAAAAAGCCGGTCAAATTATTCAGGAAGCAACCAAGGTTGGGTCAAACCAGGTTGATGATTTGGCTTTTACTATTGACAACGAAGACGAACTTAAAAAACAGGCCAGGGAAGAAGCAATTAAAGAAGCCAAGGATAAGGCCAAGGAAATTGCCAAACAATTAGGAGTTAATCTAGTCAGGATAATTAATTTTAATGAGAATACTTTTTCACCGGAGTCTGTTGAATTTATGAGAGCTCAAGGCGGCGGCGGAGGCATTGGCGGAGCTGGCGCACCTGAAATTGAAACCGGGGAAAACAAAATTGAAAGCAATGTTAATATTGTCTACGAGATTAATTGATAAGAAATATGACTAATAAAAAGATAATTGTAATTGCCAGTATCATCATCATTATTATCGGAGGATACTTTGCTATTCGAGGAATTCTTAACAGAGGAACAACCTATTCAACGGTTGCCGTTGAAAGGAGCAATGTTGAAGAAAATGTTTCTGTCACCGGAACAGTCATTTCCGCCAAAAAAATTGATTTGGAATTTGAAAAAGCCGGTAAAATTAGAAGTATTAATGTCAGAGTTAATGACAAGGTTTCTGTTGGACAAACTTTGGTTAGGTTAGATACCTCAGAATTGGGCGCCCAGCTTTTATCCTACCAGGCAGCCTTGGAAGTTGCCCAGGCTAAATTATCCAAGGCCTTGGCCGGAACAAGAGAAGAGGATGTCCAGATTTACCGGACAGCGGTTGAAAAAGCCCAGGTTGATGTGACTAATAAGGAGAGGGCTTTGGCTGATGCCCAGGCCGATGCCGACAATGACTTGGAAGCCGCTTATGAAGACGCCCTGGATTCAGTTAGAACTTCATATACCAAGGCTGACCAAGCCCTTTTGATTACTTACACTAATATGAGGGATAGCTATTTCGGCGGAAGCAGTGCCCTTGACGTTGGCGTCAAAGACAAAGAAAATGGCGCTAAGCAGGATTTGGCAGTTGCCGATGCCTATATCGAAGCAGCCGAATTGGATTCAACAGAGAATAATATTGATACAGCCATTGAAAAAATGCAGCACGCTCTTTCGTCAATTAGGGATGCTTTGGCTTATCTTCGCTCAGCAATGGATGATCCAAGCGAATCTTCAGTTTCTTCTGTTGATAAAACCAGCGTTGATACTGAAAGAACAAACATTGACACTGAAATTGTCAGTGTTACCTCAGCCAAGCAGGCAATTTCTTCGACAAAAATCACTAATCAGACCAATATTAATACTGCTCAGTCTAATCTTGATACAGCTAAAACCAGCCTTAAGAAAGCCCAGGATGAATTAGCTTCGGAAGAAGCCGCTCCTCGCCAGGAAGATATTGATTTAGCCCAGGCAGAAGTTAAACAAGCCCAAGCCAATGTTTTGGAAGCCCAGGCAAAAATAGCTAAATCAATTTTAAGAGCGCCGGTCGCCGGAACAATTACCGCCATAGAAAAAGAAGTTGGCGAAACGGTCCAAAGCAATACTTTAGTTGTCTCAATGATTAGCCAGGGTAATTTCCAGATTGAAGCCAATGTTTCTGAAACAGAGATTGCCAAGGTTAAATTAGACGACCAGGTTGAAATGACCCTTGATGCTCTTGGTCCGGATGAAAAGTTTTTCGGAAAGATAATTAAGATTGACCCGGCTGAAACGGTTGTCTCGGGCGTTATCTATTACCAGGTTAACTCTGTTTTTGACGCTGAAGACGAAAGAATCAGACCGGGCATGACGGTTAATCTTGATATTAGAACGGATAAAAAAGAAAATGTTTTAGCAATTCCGTTTTTCATTGTCAGAGAAAAAAATGGAGAGAGATATGTTGAAATTCTAAAGGACGGCCAGAAAGAAAAACAGGATATTAAGACCGGATTAGAAGGAGAAACCATGATAGAAGTTATTGAGGGACTTAAAGAGGGCGACGAGGTAATTGTTTCAGAGGAATAAAGACTTCTTATGCTGATTAAAATTGAAAATCTTAATAAGGATTATGTTAATGAGGAATTGGTTACCCCGGCTTTACGCGGGGTTTCTTTTGATGTTGAAAAAGGCGAGTTTGCTGCGGTCATGGGTTCCTCCGGCTCGGGTAAATCAACCCTGATGCATATTATTGGTTTCTTAGATAAGTCAACTTCAGGAAGCTACTTTTTTGAAGAAGAAGACACCAGCCAATTCGACGACAACAAATTAGCAGAAATCAGGAATGAAAAAATTGGTTTTGTCTTCCAATTCTATAATCTCCTTCCCCGGACTTCTGTTCTGGATAATGTCCTTTTACCAACCATTTATACGCCCAATCTTGATAAATCAAGAGCAGAAGTCCTGGCTAAAAAACTTTTAGAGGAAGTTGGCCTGAGTCACCGGATAGGTCACCGGCCCAATCAATTATCCGGCGGCGAACAGCAAAGAGTTGCCATTGTCCGGGCTTTAATAAACAAGCCCCGTCTTATTCTGGCTGATGAGCCAACTGGAAATCTTGACAGCAAATCCGGCCAGGAAGTTATTGAAATTCTTCAAAAGCTTAATCAGGAGGGCAATACTATTCTGATGGTTACTCATGAAAAGGAGGTCGCTGAATGCGCCCGCCGGATTATTGAATTTAAGGACGGTTCGGTTATCTCCGATAGAAAAGTTGAGAACCAACGCCGGGCAGAAGATGGAATAGTCAAGTAACTATTCCTCCAAATCTTTGATTTGGTTAGGAACAGTTATCCTGAGCGAAGTCGAAGGATCTTATCCAATATGTATTTAGTTAATACATTAAAACTAGCTTTAAGAAATTTGACCTTGCAGAGGAGCAGGTCTTTTTTGACTATGCTCGGAATCATTATTGGTGTTGCTGCCGTTATTTCAATCATTGCCGTTGGAGCCAGCGCCCAGGATTTGCTTTTAGCCCAGGTTAGGGCAATGGGAAGTAATTTAATTGGTATTCTTCCCGGAGCGAGCGATGAATCCGGACCGCCGGCCAGTGTCCTTGGTATTGAAGTCACAACTTTGAAATATGAGGATGCTTTGGCTTTGGAAAAAATTCCTCAGATTGAAGCCGTTGCTGCCTATTCCAAGGGACGGGGGACAATGAGTTTTTTTAATAAATCAAATGATTTTGACTATACCGGGGTAACGCCAAGTTATCTTAATGTTGAAGATACTGAACTGGAATCAGGCCGTTTTTTCAGACAAGAAGAAGTTGATAGTTTGGCCCGGGTGGTTGTTTTAGGCAGCAAAGTCAGAGAAGAACTTTTTGGCCAGAACAACCCAATAGATGAGAGAATTAAGATTAATCAGATTAGTTTTAAAGTTATTGGAGTAATGGAGGAAAGAGGTTCGGCCGCTTTTCAAAATCAGGATGAACAGGTCTTTATTCCATTAAAAACAGCCCAGAAAATTATGCTAGGAGTAGACCACCTGGCTTTTATCCGGGCTAAAGTAGACCAGACCAAAAATATTGATCTGGTCATTCCTCAAATTAAAAACATTCTTCGCTTCCGCCATAATATTAAAGACCCAACCAAGGATGATTTCTCTGTTAGGAGTACTGATCAGGCCCTTGACCTGCTTGGTTCAATCACCCAGGCCTTAAAAGTATTTCTAGGCATGGTTGCCGCTATTTCGTTAATTGTCGGCGGTATCGGCATTATGAATATTATGTTTGTTGCTGTTAATGAAAGAACCAAGGAAATTGGTCTTCGAAAAGCAATTGGCGCCAAACGAAGAGATATTTTAATCCAGTTTTTAATTGAAAGCGCGACCATGACTTTAATCGGCGGAATCATCGGTATTATTGTTGGTATTATCATTTCTTTCCTAATTTTCATTGGTGTTAAATATTTTGGCTACGACTGGCGATTTATTGTCACTCCTTTTTCCATTTTTGTTTCAACTTTTATGGCTATTGCGGTCGGCCTAATTTTTGGCCTTTGGCCAGCTAACCGGGCTTCAAAGTTAAATCCAATTGAGGCGCTTAGGTATGAGTAATGCCTCAGATACATTTTTTGCCGGAGGACACCATATTTGCCTGCTGACAAATTGGCTCGTTCTCGCGCCGTCGCGCTTCGAAGGCCTCCTGCAAAAAAGTATCTTTCGGCTTTTTAAAAGATGGACCCAATCTCTGTTTTAAAACAATCTATTATTTCTCTTAAGGCCAATAAACTCCGAAGTATCTTTTCTATCCTCGGAATTGTTATTGGTGTTTCAGCCGTTGTCATAATTCTCTCTCTTGGACAGGGATTAAAAGGGTTGGTCACAAATGAAGTTGAATCTTTTGGTTCAAATATTTTAGCAATCAATGTCAAGATTCCTGGAGCTGGCCAGATAGGAACTCTTTTTTCAACTGCCCAGGGGATCAAAGTTACAACCTTAAGATTAAAAGATGTTCAGGATTTACAGAACAAAGAAAACTTTCCCTACATTGAAGCTGTTACCGGTCAGGTCTTTGGCCAGGAATGGGTTAGTTACGGTAATAAGGATAAAAAGGTCTTACTTTACGGCGGCAGTCCTGATTTCCCACAAATATTTAAAACTCTTGGAATGGAAACCGGCCGCTATTTGAATAAAAATGAAGATGATAGTTTGGCTAAAGTAACGGTTTTAGGCAACAATCTGAAAGAAAAACTTTTTGGCCAAACTGACCCAATTGGCAAGAAGATAAAATTAAATGGATTGAGTTTTAAGGTTATTGGTGTTTTTGAACCTTACGGCGGAATGTCTTTTGGCGGAATTGATATTAACGATTTTATGTATATTCCTCTCCAGACCGCCTTAAAAGAAGTTTTAGGTATTGACTATTTATCAGAAGTTGATGTTGTTGTTAAGGACGAATCATATTTCCCGAGAGCCATCAGCGATATTTCAAGATTACTCCGAAAGAATCATAATATTAAAGACCCGGAAAAAGACGATTTCCAGATTACAACCATGACCGAAGTTATTGAACAGGTTAATGAAGTCAGCGTTATTCTAAATCTTCTTTTAGGATTTTTAGCAGCGATCTCGCTTTTAGTTGGCGGAATTGGTATTATGAATATTATGTTGGTCTCTGTTAGCGAAAGAACAAAAGAGATTGGTTTGAGAAAAGCGCTCGGGGCGACGAATAAGGGGATTTTGTACCAATTTCTAATTGAGGCTATGGTTATTACCGGTCTGGGCGGAATAATCGGCATTATTATCGGAATAGGCAATTCGCTCATTACCAGTATTATTATCCGAACCCAAGGATTGCCTGGTTGGCCATTGACTATATCAGGAATGGCAATCATTATCGCATTCCTTGTTTCAATGTCTATTGGTTTAATCTTCGGTATCTATCCGGCGAGGAAAGCGTCTCAATTAAATCCAATTGAGGCGCTTAGAAAAGAATAGGAACCTTAAAAAACAGGAGGTCACTAATGAAAAGAAAAGGATTGTTTTTGGTCGTTTTGGTTATGTCGTTTTCGTTGATTCTGGGCTGTGGAACACTTGCTAAATTAAAACAGCCCAAAGGCCCGGAATTCGCAGAAGAGGTTGGAAAAAGATTGTTTACCCGCGAGGATAAAGAAACAGGCGAATATATACCCGTATCTAGAAAATGGGGTTACAAAGTGCTGGCTTACGGAAAAGGAATCTGGAGAAAGTTGGTAAAAACATCAGCTAACGGGAAAAAGGAGTTCAAAGATATAGAAATCGACTGGGGCGCCTATTCGATTGAAACAGAGGCTGGACAGACTCAAGTAGATATTTTCATGAATCAAAAGATTTCCCGGGGAAAAATAAGGGAGTTTATGAAAAAGAAAAAACCCGGAGATACATTTTATCATGGAGGGTACCCAAGTATCCCCAAATCAACTCTCTTTGTTTTCCGGGGAATAAGCGAACTACCGGGACCAATAGGAGAGTTGGCGGACAAAGGAATCAAATTAACGGTTAGCGAATATTTTTAACAATTGACCAAGGCGGGTACTCTGTGTGTGGGTACCCGCTAAAAATTATCAAAGGAGCGACCAATGAGAATCTTAAGGCGTTTCCTCTGGTTGGTGGTCTTGGCCGTAATCGTCTCTGGCTTCTATTTTTTTCTTTTTTCGAAGGCAAGGCCGTTCATGGAAATTATTGGGGAGACTATGACGGTTAAAGAAAAATACTGGAGGGAAGCAATAAGGCACTTTAAACCATAGAAGCAGGCGCTCAAAACAGGCGCCTGCTTTCACTTTCAAGGAACATTTTTGTCTGATATAATCAGATAATGAATAAGATTGATAAAAGATTAAAAAAAATAAAAGAAGAAGTTATTGAATGCCAGAAATGTCCTTTATCTAAATCCAGAACTCTGCCTGTTATTGGACGGGGTAATCATCAGGCAAATATTGTTTTTATTGGCGAAGGCCCGGGATTTAATGAGGATAAAACCGGTGTTCCTTTTTGCGGACAAGCCGGCAATATTTTGGATGAACTTTTTAATTCAATTAAATACCAGAGAAAAGATGCTTATGTCTGTAATATTCTAAAATGCCGACCGCCTAATAATCGCAACCCGGAGAAAAATGAAATTGAGGCCTGTACGCCATATTTAGAAAAACAGGTTAAGATTATTCAGCCAAAAGTAATTGCAACCATGGGTAATTACGCAACATCATTTATCCTTGAAAAATATGGATTAAAGGATAAGATAGAAGGCATTAGCAGAATTCACGGAAAAGTTTTTCAGACAGAAGGAATGAAAATTATTCCTCTTTATCATCCGGCGGTAGCAGTTTACAACGCTAATATGAAAGAAACGCTTAAAAAAGATTTTAAGATTTTGTCTGAAACTTTGAGCGCGGAGCGCGAATAAGGTTTTAGTAACAAAATCTTACCCCGTTGTATAACGGGGTAGTCAACTTTATTTAAACATGGTTAGACCAAGAAAAAGGCGATTAGGATAAATAAGAAATAGAGTTTGTCTAAAGCTCCGAAAATCAAATTTTTGAATCGCTTAGCCCTACCCTCGCTCTGCTCGGGCAGCGCGCCCACGCCTACTCTTCAAAAATTTATTTTCTGCGCTTTATATACAGGACATCTAGATTAACATGAGAAGAAATAACAAAAAAGTAGTTGTTGGATTATCAGGCGGAGTTGATTCCTCCGTCTCTTTATTATGCCTCAAAAAACAAGGGTATGAGCCAATCGGGGTTTCTTTTAAATATGATCTCTGGAAAAACAAAAAAAACAAACTTAAAGAGAATATCTGCTGTTCTGAAAAATCATTTGCCATTGCCAGAGAAATTTGTCAGAAATTAGATGTTCAATATCATATTATTGACGATACGATTGATTTCAAAGATAAAGTCATTGGCTATTTTCTCAAAACCCTAAAAGATAAAAAAACGCCCAATCCTTGTTTAATTTGCAATCGCTTTGTTAAATTTGATAAATTAATTAAGTTTGCTCATAAAATGGATGTCCAATATATTGCCACTGGCCATTATGCTCGGGTAAAAAAACAAGGCAATTCATATCAACTTTTGAAAGCAAAAGACAAAACCAAAGACCAAAGTTACTTTTTAGCCCTTTTGGGACAAAAAGAATTATCAAGAATAATTTTTCCTTTAGGGAATTATACTAAAAAGCAAGTTTATCAAATTGCCAAAAAACAAGGTTTTGATGCTTTTGAAAAAACCAAACAGAGTCAGGATTTATGCTTTGTTGCCTCCCAATCAATCCCATTCTTTTTAGAAGAGAAACTTGGATTAGAGCCGGGGAAAATAGTTGATATTGATAACAATATTTTAGGCGAACACAAGGGTTTATATTTTTATACTATTGGCCAGAGAAAAGGATTAAATCTTTCAGGTGGCCCTTGGTATGTAATTGGCTTTGATAAAATCAAAAATTATCTTATAATAACTAATAAGGAAAAAGATCCAAATCTTTACAAAAAAGAAATTATTCTTTCTGATTTCAGTTTTGTTTCTGGTCAAATACCAAAGGAAGAAATTAAAGTTAAAGCCAAGACCAGATTTAGCCAGAAGCCGGCTTTGGCTAAAATTTATCCTCCTAAAAAGAAAAAATTAAAATTAATTTTTGAGAAATCTCAAAAAGCAATTACCCCCGGCCAATGGGCAGTTTTTTATAAAGGCGATGTCTGTCTCGGCGGAGGAATAATATTATCGGAGGTTCGACCTCCGATAGTAAAGTCGGAGGTTCGACCTCCGAAAGTCTAAATGAAGAAAATAATTAGTCTAGTTTTAATATCTTTTGTTTTTCTCGGGCTTTTTAGTTTTGCCCTGGCTCAGGGAGAAACAACCAGAATTGACTATTTCTACGCCAGCACCTGTCCCAACTGCGAAAAAGCCAGTGCTTTTTTGGATGAGCTTGAGGATAAATATCCGGACTTGGAAATCATCCGCTATGAAATTTTATCAAGCCAGGAGAATGCCGAATTGCTTTTAAGTTTTTTCAAAGAAAGGGGAGAACTCTCGATTATTCAGGTCCCGGCTATTTTTATCGGCCAGGAATCAATCATTGGTTATCTAAACGACGAAACCACCGGTAAAAAAATTAAAGGTTTAATCAAAGGAAATGGCAAAGAAGAAATTATTAAATACCCTCTTATTGGAGAAATTAATTTATCAAAATTATCTTTGCCGGTTTTGACTGTTGTTGTTGCGGCTCTGGACGGATTTAATCCCTGCGCCATGTGGGTTCTTTTGTTTTTAATCGCTCTTTTGATTAATGTTAAATCAAGGAAGAGAATGTGGCTGGTCGGCGGAACCTTTATTGCTGCTTCTGGAATCGTCTATTTTCTTTTGCTTTCTGCCTGGCTCAACTTATTTTTATTCATTAGTTATGTTAGTTTAACCAGAATCATTATCGGAATTTTAGCCATCGGAGTTGGAACCTGGCAATTAAGAAAGTTTGCCACTTACCAGTCCGGGGTTTGCGAAGTTGCGCCGGTTGGAAGTAAATGGCATGAGCGGCTAACTAATAGGGCCAAGCAAGTAGTCCAATCAAATGCCTTGCCGGCCACGTTTCTTGGTGTTATCTTTTTAGCCCTTGGAGTTAATTTAGTTGAATTTTTCTGTTCAGCCGGACTACCAGCAATTTATACCCGGATATTATCCCTAAATCAATTAAATTCTTTAGGTTATTATCTCTACCTTCTTTTATACACTTTCATCTTTATGCTTGACGACCTGATTATATTCGCCATTGCTATTATTACTCTTTCTAAAATTGGATTTACCGAGAAGTATAATCGGTGGGCGACTCTGATTGGGGGACTGGTAATTCTGATTTTAGGAATTCTTTTAATTTTCAAACCTGATTTTCTGGCATTTGGGTAAAAACCCTTGACAAGGAATTCCAGCTATAATACGCTTTATTCAACGGACTGGATAGAAGACTGTTTTCGAGGGTGGTCTTTATCTGGCGTCCAGTCCGTTCGTTCTAACTCCTTTGAAAAAAAACATAGCCGTAGGCAACAGAACAGTCCTGCGGCTTTTTTATTTCTTAAATTTCTTGTATAATAAAAACATGAAAAACATAAAGGAAATTACAAAAGAAGAATTAGATAATTTGAAAGCTATCACCTTTGATATCGACGGAGTCATTGCTCCGATTGGGACGAAAATAAAGGAAACTATTGACGAAGATAGTATTGATTTATACATGGAATCAAAGAAACTTTCTGACAAATTTATCCAAACCCTTAAAAAACTTGAAAAGCATCTTCGTCTTAATTTCTCATCCGGGAGAAACATTTTGTATCTCAAAAGCTTGGTTAATGAAATTTTTGACGAAAAAACAGTTCTTCAGGCAGAAAATGGCAATATTACCTGGGTTGATAACCAGATTACTCATCCAAAATATCCAAACGAATATTTTAACCTTTTAAGAGATTTAAAAGAGAAAATCAGGCAAATGAAAAAAACCGACGAAAGAATTCGCGGTTTTGAACCAAAGTTATTCATTTTAACTGTTCATTCTGAGCAAATGGAAGAAATTCCTAATTTAGTCAAAGAAATAGGGGGAGAGCAGCTTTATTGCCTTTGGACAAACGAGGGCTATGATATTGGCAGTCTTGATATGTCAAAAGGAAAGGGGATTGAAATTTTAGCCAAGGCTATGGGGATTAATCCAAAACAGATTATGACAACAGGGAATAATTACAATGACCAGCCCATGCTTGATGTTGGCAAAGGAGTATCAGTTAATCCTGAAAGAGTTAAAGGAGAATATTTTGTTGAGCATAAAAAAGAAGAACTCGGCGGAGAATTATTAGCCGAGTTCCTCTTAAAACATTTTGAAAATAAAAGTTAGATTAATCCCATTTTCTGTTTGACTTTCTTTAATGTCTCTCCGGAAATCTTTTGAGCATCCTTGGCACCCTGGTCAAGGATTTTTTTAACCTGAGTCGGGTCTAGTTCCTTCATTTTTTTCTGAATGGGCTCTAATCCTTTAATAACAAGATCGGCCAGGTCTTTTTTGAATTGAGCATAACCCTTGCCCTTATATTTCTTTTCAATTCCTTCATAAGACAAACCAGAAAAACAATGATAAATTGTCATTAAATTGGCCACAGCAGGCTTTTTGGGAATATATTCAATTTCTTTTCCCGAATCTGTCACAGCTCTTTTAATCTTATTCTTAATTTCATCGGGAGAATCAGTCATAAACAGACAGCCCTGGGGAACGCTTTTAGACATCTTTTCAGAGGGGTCTGCCAAGGACATTATTCTTGCTCCGGCCCCGTAAACGAGGGCCTCGGGTATAATAAAAGTTTTTCCAAATTGATTGTTAAATTTTCGGGCAACTATTCTGGTTAGTTCAATGTGTTGTTTTTGATCTTCGCCAACCGGAACAGCGTTGGTATTGTAAAGAAGGATATCCGAAGCCATCAAAACAGGATAACCGAAAAGCCCCATATTAATATTTTGCTTAAACTGGGCGGCTTTTTCTTTAAATTGAGTCATCCTTTCTAATTCAGAAACAGGAGTTATTGTATTTAAAAGCCAGGTTAGTTCGGTATGCTCCGGGACGTGGGATTGAACAAAAAGAGTGCATTTTTTAGGGTCTAGACCTGCGGCCAGATAAGTAGTAGCTAGGTCAAGAATATTTTTTTGCATTCCTTGAACGCTTTCAGGATTAGTTAAGGCGTGTAAATCCACAACACAAAAAATACAATCGTATTGGGACTGTAGTTCTACCCAGTTTTTAATTGCACCCAAATAGTTGCCGATATGAATAGAACCAGTTGGCTGGATGCCGCTAAAAATTCTTCTTCGACTTTGCTCAGAATAAATTTTTTTCATCTAGAAATACTTAGTCATTCTGAACGAAACGAAGTGGAGTGAAGAATCTTTTTTACAGATCCTTCGCTAACGCTCAGGATGACAAAATAAGTTTATTTTTTATCTAATTTTTTAAAAGTTTTGATAATAGGTGAGAGATCACCGTCAATAATTTTATCCAAATTATGCCAGGATTTCTTAATCCGATGGTCAGTAATCCTGTTTTGCGGAAAATTGTATGTTCTGATTTTCTCTGCCCGCATGGCCATACCAATCTGTCCCTTTCTTTCATCGCCCCGTAGGGCCAGATCTTCTTCTCTTTTTTTAGCCAAAAGGCGAGCCCGCAGAACATTCATTGCTCTTTCCTTGTTTTGTTGTTGGGATCTTTCTTCCTGACAAGTAACCATTATTCCGGTCGGAGTATGAATAATTCTAACAGCTGATTCAGTCTTATTAACATGCTGGCCACCCGGCCCAGAAGCTCTTAAAACATCGATCCTAACATCCTTTGGATTAATCTTTATTTCAGTTTCAGTTGCTTCTTCTAAAACAGCGACCGAAGCAGTTGAAGTATGGACTCGGCCTGATTTCTCTGTAGTTGGAACGCGCTGGACCCGATGAACTCCGCCTTCGTATTTTAACTCTTGATAAGCATTTTCTCCCTTTATTTCAAAAACAATTTCCTTGTAGCCGTTTAATTCAGATTGACTACTATTAATTAAAAGAGTTTTCCAGTTTTCCTTTTCAGCAAAGCGGGAATACATTCTAAAGAGGTCGCCAGCGAAAATGGCTGCTTCTTGTCCGCCGGCACCAGCTCTGATTTCAATAATTACACCCTTCATTTTTTCTTTTTAGTTTTTAAGCCAAGTTTCTTTTCTCTTTTAGCCAATCTTTGCCTGAATTTTTCAACCTGGCCGGTTTCAATAATTTTTTCCTTGCCGGTATAAAATGGATGGCATTGAGAACAGATTTCAACTTCCATATTTTCCTGAGTTGAACCAATTTCAAAGACTGCGCCGCAAGCGCATTTAATCTTGGTGTCAGGATAATATTTCGGGTGGATATCTTTTTTCATTAGGGATATCATAACAAACATTGATTTATTTTTCAAGATAGTATAGGATAATGTTGTAAATAGGGGAGGGAGAAAGGCCTTTTCAAAAAAGGCGTTTTTTAAGAGTTTATGCCCGGTAGTAGAATTTCGATAATCGCCAAGAGCGATAAAATACCGGAGCATAGTGTTAAAGCTAAGATTATTAATTTATTTCGATAGTAATCATAGAAATTCTATTATTAAAATCGAAATTTCACTACCGGGTATGGCAGAGAAGAAGACAAAAAAAACAAAGAAAAAAATGGATCTGGAAAAGATTCTTCCCAGTTTGGAAGAAATGCTTAAGGCCGGAGTTCATTTTGGTCATCGGACTTCAAGGAAAAATCCCAAAATGGACCCCTATGTCTTTACTTCCCGAAACAATGTCCATGTACTTGATTTAGAGAAATCAAGAGAAAAGTTCAAACAAGCCCTTGAATTCCTTTTGGAATTGAAAGAAAAGAATGGGATAATTGTTTTTGTCGGAACCAAGGTTTCTGCCAAGCAGATTACCAAAGATTCAGCCGAAGAAGTCAAAATGCCCTATGTGACAGAGAGATGGATTGGCGGAACCCTAACCAATTTTAAGGTTATCTCTAATAGATTAGAGTATTACCGCGATTTGGAAGAGAAAAGAAAAAGCGGGGAGTTAAAGAAATATACCAAGAAAGAACAGCATGAATTTAGTGTTGAACTTCAGAAATTAGAAAGGCAGTTTGGCGGGATCAAGAATTTGGTTAAAACTCCAGATGCTCTTCTGGTTATTGATATCCAGAAGGAAAAACTGGCAGTCAAGGAAGCCGGAATGAAGAATATTCCGGTCGTCGGCCTCTGCGACACCAATGCCGATCCAACCCTAATTGATTACCCAATTCCATCCAATGATGATGCTATTTCATCTCTTAAATTAATCTTATCTACAATTGTTAAAGTATTAAAATGAAAAATATGATATCAACTGAACAAATTAAAAATCTTCGCCAAAAAACAAATCTTTCTGTTATGGAATGTAAAAAAGCATTAACAGAAGCCAAGGGCGATGAGAAAAGAGCTCTTCAGATTTTAAGCAAAAGAGGGGCAGAAAAAGCAATTAAGAAATCCGAAAGAGAAACCAAACAGGGATTAATCGAATCATACATCCACAACAATGGCAAAATCGGAGTAATTTTAGAACTCAACTGCGAAACAGACTTTGTTGCCAGAAATGAAGAGTTTAAGAATTTAGCTCATGATTTAGCCATGCATACTGCTGCCCTGGAACCCAAGGATGAAAAAGAACTGCTTGAACAGCCTTTTATCAAGGACGAAAGCAAAACAGTCAAGGATTTAATTACCGAAGCCGTTGCCAAACTGGGCGAGAATATTAAAGTTGGCAAATTTGTTCGGATAGAGATATGAGTATTTTATCCTACATCTTCATCGGATTAGTTGGGTCAAGTTTAATTGGTCTGGGAATTGTTGTTTACCGCAAGATTCCTGTTTTAGCTAATCTCTCAGAAGAGGAGATGATGATTTTAATCAAGAAAAGGGGATTGGTTGAAAAAACCAGAGAGGTTAATTACAAACAGCATTGGCTTAATTTAATTGTCACTCTCCAGAAGTTTTTAATGCGGGTCAGAATTATCTTCCTTAAAACCGAGAGTATCCTCGGAAAATGGATCGGCGGATTAAGAGGTAGTTCAAAAACAATGACCCAAAAATCAAAAGAATGGATTAGACAGAGGGAAATAAGGAGAAAAGAAAGACACAGCAAGTTAAATGGGAAAATAAATGGGAAGGAGCCGGAAGAATTTATTCTCCAGATAAACAAAGAAAAAACAAAACCCAAACCGGAAAAAGAAGAAGACGAAATTACTCTTGATGAATTAAATAAACCAATCAAAGAAGAACAGCAATGGATTGACCTGATTGTTGAGAATCCAAAAAATATTACTGCTTACAAATTCCTGGGATTGTTTTACCATAAACAGCATAACTATTCTGATGCCAAAGCATCATTGGAAATGGCAGTCAAACTTGGCTCCAAAGACAAAAAAGTCAAAGATATCCTCAAGGAATTAAAAGAAATGGAAATAGAGTAGGCCAGTGTAGTCCCGATTTTGTTCAAATCTCTGATTTGAATACAAAACCGCGGATCCTCGAAAATTATAAAATCAAAAGATTTTTAATTTTCGGGACTCAATGAGGTAACATATTCTAGCCCATCTAGCTCAACGGTAGAGCAACGCTCTTGTAAAGCGTAGGTTGTCAGTTCGACTCTGACGATGGGCTCTGGGAGTTCGGGTGGGTTCGCCCTGTCATCCGACAGGGCGCCCCGTCGAATGACGGGGCGAATCCTCCCACTGGCTCCAGGGGCGGTTCGCATAGCGGCAATTGCTCGAGACTGTAAATCTCGCGTCTTCGGACTTCGCAGGTTCGAGTCCTGCACCGCCCACGCGTTTTTTATCCAAAACTTGTTTTGGGTATAAAAAAGAGCGTCCCGTCGGATGACGGGACTCACGCCGATGTAGCTCAGTTGGTAGAGCACCTCCATGGTAAGGAGTAGGTCGTCGGTTCAAGTCCGACCATCGGCTCAGGAAAAGAAAATACTATGCCACAGGATAATATGGTAAAATTTCAGTGCGATGTTTGTAAGAGAATTAATTATCATTCTCGGAAAAACAGAAAAACAGTTCAAAAGAAATTAGAACTGAAGAAGTTTTGTCGTTGGTGTAAAAAACATACAATTCATAAAGAGATGAAGAAATAATAAGAAAATGACTCCAAACGAATATCAAAAACTTTGTAAAAAACCTGCCAAGAAATATCGCAATAAAGAAAAAGAGATAATGACTTGGGGATTGGGCATTGCCGGAGAAGCCGGCGATGTCGCCGGATGTATTAAGAAAACCTATAGCCATGGTCGGGGCAGCGATGAAAAGAAAGGCACCAGAGAAAACCTTGGTGATACCTTCTGGTATATTGCCATGATTTGTAACTTTTACGGCTGGGACATGGAAAATATTATGAAGGAGAATATTAAGAAACTCCAAAAAAGACATCCCAAAGGATTCTCCTTAAAAGGATACGGGAAAGTGACAAGAAAAGATTGGAATGAATAATATTGGGCGCGTCCGTTAATGGTAAACGGCTGGTCTCCAAAACCAGTCCTGCAGGTTCGAATCCTGCCGCGCCTGCTGCGTCAAGAACCGCTTCGTCAAGCGGTTTTTGATTTTAATTTACGAAAATTGACAAAAGATTATAATAAGATACACTTGTTGTAATCAGTAACTTAACAAAATAATCTTCAGAGGGAGGTGATGAAGGTATGGCTGGTAAACGGAAGCGAAAAAAATACACTATCCATTTTGATTGGATTAAAGCCAAGGAAGTTTTCCAAATTATAGCGTCGGAATGGAATAAAAGAGAGAAATCAGGTGTTTATTATGGATTGGTTCTACCGCAGGATAACTACATATCCTCAGGCCTATCCGAAAAAGAATTAGCCCTTTTCTTTTTTTATGCTGTTCTACCACAACGGGGTAGTATTGACAGTGAAAGCCCAATGAAAGTTTGGTGGCGTTTCAGAGAAAGAACGCCTGAAGCATTTGATCCCGCCGTAGCGGTAAGAGACTTTTCTCCAGAAACGATTTTATTTGGATTAAGAAAGACCATTGGTATAGAAAAAACAAATAAACGCGGTTTTAAACTGGAAGAACTGTCGAGGTTCTGGATTTACAACTCAGCAGAACTTCTAAAATTCTGGGACGGTGATCCAAGAAATATTTTTTCTAAAGTTAAAGACTTCAAAGAGGCCTTTAAGAGAATCGAGCGTAAGGCAGGCAAAACAATGTTTAAGGGTATGGGCATGAAAGTTTTTGCCCTACTAACCATTTATTTACAGGAAAGAAATTTAATTCCAATTTTTCCTACACCCTTGCCGCCGGATTTTCACACTTTAAGAATATTATGGACGACTGGGATAATAAGGAGGAGTGATTGGATCAAACCTTGTTCTGCGACCAAATATCGTCCAGAACAACTAATTGGCAAGCCAGCAATTAATGTTGGTCATGGCTTTACAGACATAGTTGCTCTTTGGTCTCAAGGATTTATGGAAAAAAACGGATTTTTTCCCCTGGATATGAATCCGGCTATCTGGTTCTTGGGCAGGAGATGTAGTAAAAATTTCCAAAATCGCTCAAGAAAAAAAGCCAGTCAATACGCTGATCTGGCTAAATTAAGAAGAAATCCGAATCTATGGCCCAAGAGTTATAAAGATCTGTGCGCCGCTTGCCCAATTGAGAGGTATTGCAAATGGGCGATTCCCTCAATTCCATATTGGAGGTGGGGACTATTAGTTAAACTAGGAAGAGGGGTTCCTTATCAGAAATAGAGGCTGTTCTGTGAAATTGCAGGACAGCCTTTTATTTGATTCAAAAAACAAGTGTGGTATAATAAGGGAAATAATTAACCAAATAAAAACATGGAAACAAACAATCACAATTCACCCAAATACGCCTTTTTATACATGCTTTCTTTAGCAGCCCTGATGTTCACCGGCTTTTCAGTCGGCATGATTGCTTTTCAGATAATTAATAAATATGTCCCGGACGCTATTAATCAGTTCAGGCCCAGCTTTGATACCGGAGCGCTTCGTTTTGCCCTTTCAGCTTTACTAGTAGCAGCGCCGGTATTCTTTATCGTTAACTATTTCATCAACAAAGGTCTTTACAAAGGAGTCCTAACAAAAGATTCCGGAGTCAGAAAATGGCTGACATATTTTATTCTCCTGGTCTCTTCGGTTGTTATTCTGGGCTGGTTTATTGGATTGATTAACACTTTTTTGGGAGGAGAACTAACCCTCAAATTTGCTCTGAAAGCTTTAATTTCAATTATTCTCTCAGCCCTGGCTTTTAGTTTCTATCTCTATGATATCCGTCGTGAAGGCATAGCAGGGAAGAAAGATGGTGTCGTTAGGATATATTTCTATATCGCCCTGATTATTGTCATCAGCGCCCTATCTTCGGCTTTGGTTTTCGGAGAAAGCCCAATGGAAGCCAGAAACAAGAAACTGGACAGCGCAATTTTAAACGACTTCAGCAGCATTAAAAACGCCATAGACCAATATTATAATAGCAATGAGAGCCTGCCGAAAAATCTATCTGTCTTAGAAGGGGAAGTTGAATTTATGACCCAAGATAGATTAACTGATCCGGAAACGGATTCAAATTACCAATATAATATTTTGAGTGAAAGTGAATACGAATTATGCGCTAACTTTAGAACTTCCAATCTGGAAGATGACGATGGAATGAACGAATTTTATAGAGAAACCTGGCCGCATCAGAAAGGCAGGCAGTGCATTGAAAAGAGTGTTGAAGATCCAAAACCCACACCAATCAGATAATTAGAAAACACCCCGCAGTACTGCGGGGTGTTTTTTGTTTCTCCACTTGTCATTTTCCCTTTACCCATGCTATATTAAAATAGTTTATGGAAAAAAATCTACCAAAACATATTGTTATTGTCCCGGATGGCAATCGCCGCTGGGCAAAAAAAAGAAATCTCTCTCCCTGGCGGGGTCATCTGGAAGGAGCTAAAAGGACTGAAGAGTTGGTTCAGGCGGCTTTTGATCTGGGGATTGAATGCCTTTCTATCTGGGGTGGCTCATTAAATAATTTAACTAAAAGGCCCCGAAGAGAAGTTAACGCTCTGGTCGGGATATATGACAGGTATTTCAAAAAACTAACCAAAGAGAAGAAAATACATCAGAATAGAGTCAAAATTAATGTCATTGGTCGTTGGCAGAAAGTTTTACCCAAAAAGACTATCGGGATAATCAAGGAATTAATTCAGGCAACGAAGGACTATAATCAGTATTCTCTCAATTTTTTCATCGCCTATAACGGTACCGATGAAATGATAGCTGCTATTAAAGGCATAGCCAAAGAAGGAGGAGAGAATAAAGGTTTGAAGATTACCCCAAAGACCCTGGAAAAACATCTTTGGTCTGGCCACTTGCCACCAGTTGACTTTCTAATCCGGACTGGCAGCGGCGGAGACCCCCATAACAGCGCTGGCTTTATGATGTGGCACTGCGCCAACAGCCAATTGTATTTTACTGATACTTGTTACCCCGGTTTTAATAAGAAGGAATTAACTAAAGCAATAAACGATTTTGTTAGGAGACAGAGGCGTTTTGGGAAATAATGGACGGATTTAAACCTTTTTACAAAGTTCTTTCTCAATATCAGAAGAAAATAGATTCTGAAATAGAAGTTTTTTTTAGAGAAAAAATTAGGGAAAGTCGATCAGTTTTTAGAGAGGCGACCGAGACAATTAAGATACTGAGAGATATCAATCTAGGCGGCGGTAAAAGAATCAGGCCGATTTTAGTCAATACCGGATATTTCTTAGCTGGCGGAAAAAACAAGAAAGCTATTTTAGAAGCGTCTTTGTCTGTAGAATTTATCCATAATTGGTTTTTGATCCACGACGATATTATTGATCAGGACGAATTAAGAAGAGGCAAGCCGTCGCTCCACACTTTTTATCGGAAAAAGACAGACAATGCTCATATGGGGATTTCTTTGGCAATAGTCGCTGGAGATATTAGCGCGGCCTTAGGGTACCAGGCACTAATCAGTAGCAGATTCCCAGAAAGACCAAAAGCCAAGGCTCTAAGCATTTTTCATCAGGCAGTGGTCAATACCTGTCACGGCGAAATGTTGGAATTATTTATCAAGGAAAACAAAGAGGGACTGACTGAAAGAGATGTCTTGGATGTTTGTAGATATAAGACGGCATATTATACCTTTGTTAATCCTTTGAAAATTGGCGCAGCTTTGGCGGGGGCGGATAATAAGTTCTTAGAATTGATTGAAAAGTTTGCTCTGCCAATAGGAATCGCTTTTCAAATACAGGATGATATTTTAGGATTGTTTGCCTCTGAGGAAAAACTAGGCAAACCAATTGCTTCTGATATAGAAGAGAATCAACCCAACCTTTTAATTCTAAAGACTTTAGCCTTGGCTAGTCCCAAAGACAGAAAAATATTTAGAAAATATTTAGGCAAGGAAGGCGCGAATCAGAAAGATATTAAGGA
This sequence comes from uncultured Candidatus Saccharibacteria bacterium, assembly GCA_964594965.1. Taxonomy (GTDB): domain Bacteria; phylum Patescibacteriota; class Minisyncoccia; order Portnoybacterales; family UBA2143; genus CAZQMX01. The sequence goes on from CAZQMX010000001.1 coordinate 49,521, forward strand.
AATAAGAAGGATAGTCAAAGAAAGCGGAGCTTTGGATTATTGTCAGAACAAGGCTAGGAAGCTGGTTGAGGGAGCTAAGCCCATGATTTTGAAAATAAAAGCAGCCCAAAAGCAAAAAGAATTCCTCTTAGAGTTGGCAGATTATATGGTGGAAAGAAAGTTTTAATAATGAAGAAATTAATTGACCAGTTAATAGAAGAGAAATATCTTAAAAGCCAGAATATTATTGAGGCCTTCAAAAAAATCAATCGGGCTGATTTTGTTCCGGATGAGATTATTAACGAAAAAGGAAAGGAATTTGTTCAGGAATACAACGCTCCTTTATCAATTAACCATAATCAAACAATTTCCCAACCCTTAACCGTTGCTTTTATGCTTGAGCTCCTGAAGCCAAAAAAAGGGGATAAAATCTTAGACATTGGTTCCGGTTCCGGTTGGCAAACAGCCATGCTTTGCCAAATTGTCGGAAAAGATGGTTTTGTTTACGCTATCGAAAGAATCAGGGAATTAAAAGAGTTTGGTCAAAAAAATGTTGGCAAGTATGATTTTAATAATGTTGAATTCATTTGCGGCGACGGCTCCAAAGGATTAAAAGAAAAAGCTCCTTTTGATAAAATTATTGCCGCCGCCTCGGCAGAAGAAATTCCGAATTCCTGGAAAGAGCAATTAAAAATTAAAGGGCGACTAGTGACGCCGATTAAATCAAGTATCTGGCTTTTAGTTAAAAAAGGCGAAGATGAATTTGAAGAAAAGGAATATCCGGGATTTGCCTTTGTCCCGCTAATCAGGGATTAGACCTCTTCCAAAACAATCCTTTCTACTCCAGATTAAATATTTTGGCTGCAAATTGTTCAAACCTCGTCGCCTATACACTAGTATAAGCTCCTCCCTTTTCACAATTTTCGCTCAAAATCTTTAATCTTCGTAACGAAAAATTATCTTGAAAGAGGTCTTATGAAAAAACTAATTATCGCCAATAAAAAGAAATTTATCTTTTTTTTCATTTCCGTTTTTCTATTCTCCTTCCTTTTAATTGGTGGGATTTTGTATGTTAATCTCCAGATTAATATTCCTTTAAGTAATCAAGAGAATCAAAAGAATTTTCTTATTGAAAAAGGCGAAGGATTAAAAGAAGTTGCTCTACATTTGGAAGAAAAGGAAATAATCAAAGATGATCTTTGGTTTGTAATTTATGTCTTTTCCAAAGGCCGGGCAGGGAATTTAATGGCAGGGGAATATTTATTAAGCCCTTCCTTGACTATTCCTGAAATAACTCAGAAGATTACTTACGGAAACGCTCTTTCAACTGAAATTGAAGTTGTTATTCCAGAAGGGTTTACTCTAAGAAAAATTGATGCTCGTCTGGCTGCTAATGGTCTAATTAAGGAAGGCAATCTAATGGCTTCTTCAAGAAAACTAGAAGGATATTTATTCCCTGACACTTATCGATTTGAAAAGGAATCCACTCTAAATGAAATTATTGATAAAATGACCGATAATTTTAACAAGAAGGTTAATCAGGAATTAAGGGATGAAATCACCAGACAAGGAAAAACACTAGACGAGATAATCATTATGGCCAGTTTAATTGAAAAGGAAGTTCCGATTTACGAAGACAGGCGAATTGTTTCAGGAATATTCTGGAATCGGATTAGAGATAATTATCCGCTTCAATCCTGCGCTACAATTGCCTACATCCTAGATATTGATAAATGGAAATATTCAACTGAGGATACCAAGGTTGATTCGCCTTATAATACGTATAAATACAAAGGGCTACCGCCTAATCCAATTAACAATCCGGGACTTTCGGCAATTAAAGCCGCGATTTATCCAACAGAAACAGATTACTATTTCTTCCTCTCCGCTCCGGACGGAACAACTATCTTTTCGAAAACAAACGAAGAACATAATGAGAATAAGGCCAAGTATTTGAATTAGTTCGAGTCCGGTTAGAGGAGCCCTGATACAAACCGCACGGTTGCGCGGTTTTTTTCGTACCGAGGGCAGGACATTTCGGGGGTGTTCGAACCTATTGAATTTTAATTGAAAATAGATTATCTTTTTATTAAGAAATAGATATCTTGTATAAAATCCGGTAACTTTGAGCAACGTCATAGCCTCAAAAGAGGACTGGCGAAAAGTACGAATTCTTTTTGTGGTCTATGCGACTTTGAAAAAGTTTATGGGCTTTCCAAAAGTGGTCACGAAAATTTAAGGGGGTGCTACCATAAATAGCTCGTTGATATAGTTGTCCGGAAACCAAATCCCTCCTGGATATCTATTTCTTAAAATCAAAGAAGAGAGATTGCGTTTTTCTCTCTTCTTTTCTGTTCAACAAATAAGTTCGAAAGTCGTCCCATCGGGGGAGCCAGATTATCAAGATTCAAACCGAGACTTGACAAGGCCCTATAAATGAAATAAGATTTATGTAGCTGTAGACAATAGGTGGCTTTGGCGGAAATCCTATCGAGGCGAGTGCCTTTTAATTGTCTACATATTCGTAGGCATTTTTAATTTTTTGTCTGAATTTTAGAGCCGTAGGCGAATAAAATTTAGGAACAAAACATTAACCCGCCCAAATTTTCGCGGAGCGAAAAATTGTGGCGGGTGCTCAATTCTGATAACTAAAAATTCTTCTTCGCCCAGGGCGAATTGAATTTTTAGACACAATTGGCATGATTACCAAAGAAAAGAAAAAAGAAATAGTTAAGGATTTAATCGACAAACTATCCCGCCAGAAATCGGTTGTCTTTTTTGACTATACCGGCCTGAAGGTTAATCAAAGCCAGGAATTAAGAAGCAAATTAAGAGAAGAAGAAATTGATTGCCAGATTAGTAAAAAAACCCTAATTGATTTGGCTTTAGAAAAAGCCGGTTTAAAAGATATTAAGGTCAAGGAATTAGCCGGTCGGATTGGTTTGGTTTTTGGATACAAGGACGAAGTTTTACCAGCCAAGATTCTATATGATTTTTCAAAGGAAAATAAGGATCTTAAAATTATTTCCGGTTTAATTGACGGCGAATTCTTAGGAAACGAGGCTATTCTTGAATTAGCCAAATTACCCTCTAAACAGGAATTACTTTCAAAACTGGTTGGCAGTATTTCATCTCCAATCTTCGGATTACATAATACCTTACAAGGTAATTTACAAAAGTTGATTTATATATTAAAGTCGTGTAAAGTATAATTTAAGAAAGGGCAAAACTATGGCAGAAGAAAACAAGAAGGAAGAAACTCCTAAAGAGGAGGCTCCTAAAAAAGAAGAGGCGCCAACACCTGAGAAAAAAGAAAAGGAAGTTCCCGCCCCGTCGGCGGACAAGGAGGTGCCAAAGAAATTCAAAGACTTAGTCAAACAAATTGAAGAACTAAGTGTTTTGGAATTAGCCGAATTGGTTAAAGTTCTAGAGGATAAGTTTGGTGTCAGTGTCCCGCAGTACAGCGGGATTGCTCCGGCTGCCGGAGGCGCTCCAGCTGAAGGCGGAGAAGAAAAAAGCATCTTTGACATCGAGCTCAAAAGCTCTGGTGACCAGAAAATCAGTGTTATTAAGGTGGTTAAAGAAATTACAGACCAAGGATTAAAAGAAGCTAAAGAAATTGTTGATAGCGCTCCGAAAGTTATCAAACAGGGCGTTAAAAAAGAAGAAGCCGAAGAAATCAAAAAGAAACTAGAAGAAGCCGGCGCAACAGTAGAATTAAAATAACTATTTATCCAAATCTTGATTTGGTAGTAAATAGTTATCCTGAGGAGCAAAGCGACGAAGGATCTATAACTAACAGATTCTTCGCTAACGCTCAGAATGACGGAGGGACTATCATTATCCATGGCTAAAGAAATTTTAGAACAACTTTTCGACTCACCAGTTAAAGTTAAATTACTTAAGCTATTCCTAAGGAATACAAGCGATTCTTTTGAATTAAAAGATATTATCAGACGAACCAGAAGCAATCCTTCTATTTGCCGCAATCAGATAAAGAAGTTAGAAAATATTAAACTGATAAAAGGTAAATTCAAAGGAAGAGCCAAGGCCTATAGTGTTAACTCTGACTTTGACTTTTACAATGAGCTCAAAACATTGATTTTGAAATCCAGCCCAGCTTCGAAGAATAAGCTGACTGGCCGGATAAAATCAATTGGAAGAATTAAATTAGGAATTATTTCTGGTATCTTTATTGACAGCGATAATTCAAGGGCAGATCTTTTAATAGTCGGAGACGCAATTAAAAGGAAGAAATTATCAGATTTTCTAAGAGAATTGGAAGCTGAAGTTGGTAAGGAAATTGATTATGTTGTTTTATCAACAGCTGAGTTTAAATATCGTTATGATATGTTTGATCGGTTTATCCGTGATTTTCTGGAAAAACCGCATGAAAAATTAATCAACAGATTAAAGGTTTAGTTCATCTTTGGCAGGCCACGCCTTGTTGTATATGATTATTATTCCGCACATGCTAGTTGGAACAGCGATTGGCGTCCATTCGAATAATATTGGAATGGCTTTTTTGTTTGGTTTAATTAGTCACTATCTGCTTGATCTTTTACCTCATTGGGAATATGTGGATGATATCGGAATAAGCAAGAGAAAAGACCTTATAAAAATACTCATCGATTTCATTATTGGCCTGATAATTGTTTCCTTTTTAATCTGGGATCAACCAGAAAAGATAATAATAGTTGGGTTTGCTCTTTTGGGTTCGCTTTTACCTGATTTCCTTATCTTCGGATACAAAGCCTTTGGAATAAAGATTCTAGAGGGTCATTACGATCTTCACCATAAGATCCATTACTTTAAATACCTTTCTTTTTGGCAGGGATTACCAGCAACTTTGATTATCATAATATTATCTATTTTCCTAATAATCTGACTTGTGGAAAACTAAAAAACACATTACCTAAGAGCGTCTGGGGATAAAATGTGGACAGGAAATAGGGGATTTTAATTAATTTGGCTTTAATAAGCCATTTTTTATTTTACCCCATTAGAAATAAGGGTAATTTTAAGTGTTTGACATGCCTAATAAAGTAGCATAAAATGGGTATGAAGTGAATGATTGTGGATAAAAGTGGGGATAAGTATATAAAATTGTGGATAACTGACTATTTTGTCTTAATCTTTGATTCAGATACAAAATATCATCCTGAGGAGCGAAGCGATCGAAGGATCTGTACAAACAGATTCTTCGCTTTGCTCAGAATGACAATTCTAAAAAACAAAAGTAATAAAATAATAATTGGCATGCTCATTGGGGAATACAAACACATACTTGATGCTAAAAAAAGATTGGCTATTCCAGTCAAATTCAGGCGTTTTTTCAGCCAAGGAGCAGTCATTACCCGCGGAATTGATAATTGTTTGATTCTTTATCCGCTTAAGGAATGGGAAAGTATGGCTGGTAAATTAGGTCAGTTGCCAGCCAGCCAGATTGAAGCAAGGAGTTTTGCTAGAATTATGCTGGCTGGGGCTATGGCAGTAAAATTTGACCGATTGGGTCGAATTCTTGTTCCGGACTATCTGAAAAAATATGCTTTTTTGAAAAAGGGCGCTGTCATTATCGGCTTATACAATCGTCTTGAAATCTGGGCAGAAGAGAAATGGGAGACCTATCGAGGAAAGGCTGAAAAGGAGGTCGGCGACTTAGCTGCTAAACTAGGGGAATTGGGCTTGTAATATGCACCAGCCTGTCCTTCTAAACGAAGTTCTAAAATATCTTAATCCAGAATCAAACCAGGACTTTATTGACTGCACTTTTGGCTGGGGAGGCCATTCTTTAGAAATACTAAAAAGAAACAAACCCAATGGTAAGGTTTTAGGAATAGAACGAGACAAAAAAGTTTTAGAGATTCTAGAAAAGGAAAGAAATGAAAAAAGATTAATTTTGGTTAATAATAATTTTTCTGACTTAGAGAGAATTGTTCAGGAAAATGAATTTCTGTCGGTTAACGGAATTCTCTTTGACCTGGGATTATCTTCCTGGCAAATAGAGAAAAGCGGAAAGGGATTTAGTTTTATGAGAGATGAACCACTTTTAATGAATTATGAATCAGGAATTAGGAATCAAGAATTAACAGCCGCGACAATCATCAACCAGTGGAGTAAAGAAGATTTAGAACAAATACTAAAAGAATACGGAGAAGAAAGATATGCCAGAAGAATAGCCCGAAAAATACATCAGAGCAGACAAAAACAGAAAATTGAAACAACTGGCCAATTAGTTGAAATTATTAAAAAAGCAGTTCCAATTAATTATCAAAGAAGAAGAATCCCCCGAAAAAAAGCAAGCTTTTCACGGGGCAGGCATTTTGCAACTAAGACATTTCAGGCGTTAAGAATTGCGGTTAATGACGAATTAAATAATCTGGAAAAAGCTCTTCCCCAAGCATTAAAGATTTTGAATAAGAAAGGTCGAATAGTAATTATCTCTTTCCACTCTTTAGAAGACAGAATTGCTAAAAACTTTTTTCGTCAGAAAGCCAGAGAAGGGGAATTAGAAATTTTAATAAAAAAGCCCATTAGGCCAAGTCAGGAAGAAATTAAATTAAATCCTCGCAGCCGAAGCGCTAAATTAAGAGCGGCTGTGAAAATATAAAATGTTCTCGCACTACGCCAAATCAAAAAAATTCAGGAGGGGGCACAATCGCGGCTTGGCTCTTTTAAGCGTTTTAGTTTTTTTCTCAGTAATTTGTCTGGGATTTTTTTATTTAATCCAGACTAATAGTTTGGTTGGCCAGAGCTATAAGATCAGAGAACAGAAAAAGTATCTCGGAGAACTTGAAAACCAAAGGCATGATTTAGAAATTGAAATTGCCAGGATGCAATCACCAGCCAGCCTGGAAGAAATGATTCAATCATTGGATTTAATTGAAATCGGGCAAGTAATTTATCTTGAGAGTGAAAAGGCCATGGCAACGATAAGATGAAAAAAGATTGGCGGATTCATCTTCTAGTTATTATCATTTTCCTGATTGGGAGCGGGGTATTAACCCGCTTGTTTTCTCTCCAGATTTTTCGTTATGACTATTACAGCGCCTGGGCCAAAGACCAGCATGAACTTTATCAAGAATTGGTTCCTCAACGGGGAGAAATCTTTATGCAGGATTTCTCAGCCAAGAAGAGAAATAATCAGAACCAGTATTATCCTTTGGCAATTAACAAGGAATTCCAACAAGTCTATGCTATTCCCCAGGATATTGACCAGGACAAAACAGAGGAAATATCCGAGAAACTCTCTTCTCTTATTGATTTAGATAAGGAAATAATCTTGAGCCGGATTAGCAAGCCAGATGATCCCTATGAACCATTAAAACATAAAATTAGTCAGGAGATTGCCAATCAGGTAGAAGAACTTAATATTTCCGGAATAAAATTAGGGCCGGAAATCTGGCGGTATTATCCCAATGACGAATCAACCTGTCATTTAATCGGTTTTGTTGGCATGAGCGAAAAAGGAGACATTGGCCAATATGGATTAGAAAGATATTATCAGGATGAATTAGGAGGCAAGGCTGGTTTTATTGCCGGGCAAAAAGATACTGCCGGCTATTGGATTCCTTCTTTGAGAGAAGATTTAGAACCAGCCGAAGACGGAGCCGATATTATCCTGACCATTGACCAAAATATCCAATTCAGGGCAGAAAGAGAATTAGAGAGAGTTATAGAAAGATGGCAGGCAGAAGCCGGGACAATTATTGTCCTTGAACCGGAAACCGGGGCAATCAGAGCAATGGCCAATTGGCCAACCTTTAACCCAAACCAATACATGAAGGTTGAAGAAATTGATTCTTTTCTTAACCCTTCGGTCCAGAAAGTTTATGAACCAGGTTCTGTTTTTAAGGCCATTACCATGGCAGCCGGATTGGACAGCGGTAAAATTACTCCGGAAACAACCTATTACGATAAGGGAAGAATAACAATTAAAGGAAGTTTTATCAGTAATGTTGATGGCAGAACCTATGATTACCAAAATATGACTCAAGTTCTTGAAAAATCAATTAATACCGGGGCAGTTTTTGTCCAACAAGAAATTGGTCAGGAGATTTTCGCTGACTATGTCCAGAGATTCGGCTTTGGCCAGACAACCGGAGCCGATTTAATCGGAGAAGTCAACGGCAATATCTCCAATCTTTTTACTGGTCGGGAAATCAATTTAGCCACAATTTCATTTGGCCAGGGAATTACCGCTACGCCCTTGGGAATGCTTTCTGCTGTTGGGGCAATTGCTAATCAGGGAAAACTAATGCGTCCTTTTGTTGTTGAAAAGACAATCTGGCCGGATGGCAAGGAAGAAACCACCCAACCAGAAGTATTAAGGGAAACAATTTCTTCTCAATCAGCCAGGGAATTAACCAAAATGCTTGTCAGCGCCGTTGAAAACGGCTATGGTAGACCTGCCCGGATTAGCGGCTATGATATTGCCGGCAAGACCGGTACAGCCCAGATAGCTGATTTGGAAAAGGGCGGCTATACCGAAGAAACCATTCATAGCTTTATTGGTTACGCCCCTGCTTTTGACCCTAAGTTTGCTATTTTAATAAAGATTGATAAGCCCCAGGGTATTCGCTTTGCTTCTGATTCAGTTGGTCCGGTTTTCAGGGAATTAGCTGAGTATATTATTAACTATTTAGAAATACCTCCAGAGTAAAAAAATAACCAATCACCAAGATACAAGATACAAACAAATCTCAAACATCAATAATCAATCACCAAAAATTAATTTATTTGATTATTGATTATTATTTGGTTATTGTTTCTTGTTTCTTGATTATTTGAAAAATGCGTAGCATTTTACAATATATTCTAAAAATTCTGGCTAAAGTAGTCCTATATCGGTACAAACCGGAAATTGTTGCTGTAACCGGTAACGTTGGCAAAACCAGCACCAAAGAAGCTATTGCCCAGGTTTTAGAAAAATTCTTTCGGGTCAGACAAAACAAGAGGAATTACAATAATGAGATTGGAGTGCCTTTAACAATAATTGGCTTAGAGACCGGCGGGAGTTCATTAATTGCCTGGTTGAAAAATTTTTTACTCGCTCTTAGAACAATTTTATGGAGAGGTGATTATCCGGAAATTCTGATTCTGGAGATGGGCATTGATAAGCCCGGAGATATGGAATATTTAATGAGTTTTATCCCGGTTGACGTCGCCGTTATCACCGCTATTGGAGAATTTCCTGTTCATCTTGAATTTTTCCCTGGAAAAGGAAAATTGGTTCAAGAAAAAGCCCTTTTGGCTAAATCACTTGACGGAGAAGGCCAGGTGGTTCTAAATTACGATGATTTATCTGTTCGGGCGATTGGCGATGAGTTGCCCGAGGGATTAAAAAAGATTCAATACGGATTTGGTCAGGCAGCGAATTTAAGAATTATGAATTATGAATTAGGAATTAGGAATTTAGAAAAAAAAGATTTTGGCATAAGTTTCAAATTAGAATATGGAGGAAGTATTGTCCCGGCCCAGATAAAGGGGGCAACCGGAAAACAACATGCCTTTGCCCTTGCCGCTGCCGCCGGAGTTGGATTGTATTTCGGCCTTAATCTGGTTGAGATTTCAGGAGCTTTCAAAAAACATAGATCCTTACCCGGCCGAACCAACCTCTAAAAAGGAATTAAACAAACCTGGATTATTGATGATAGTTACAATGCTTCGCCTTTGGCAACTTTAGCTTCTCTGGAAATTCTAAACCAATTTTCAGAAGGAAAAAGAAGGAGAATTGCAGTCCTGGGTGATATGCTTGAATTAGGGAGCAAAACCGAAGAAGGTCATCGCCAAGTTGGAAAAAAAGTAAAAGAAACTGCTGATTTGCTTTTTACTGTTGGCAGCCGGGCTATCTTTATCGCTGACCAAGCCAGAAAAGCAGGAATGAAAAAAGAAAATATTTTTGAGTTCCAGACCTCAAAACAAGCCGGACTAGCAGTCCAAAAACAACTAATCAGCCAGGATATTATTCTAGTTAAAGGGTCGCGCTCAATCCATACGGAAGAAGTTACCAGAGAAATTATGGCTCATCCGGAAAAAGCCGATGAATTGTTGGTAAAATAAGATTGGACAAAACCGATGACTTGTGGTAAGTTAAAGATGTGGCCTTGCCATTCCGGAGCCTTAGCGAAGGATGGCCCTATCGTCTAGTGGTTAGGACGCCGCTTTCTCAAGGCGGTAACACGGGTTCGACTCCCGTTGGGGCTACAAGCCTAGACGGGTTCGCCCCGTCGGATGACGGGACGGTAGTCCATCGAAAGGAGGTGATAAAAATGGCGGAAGAAAAACCAATTGGTAAAGTTACTCACTACTTTACAAATATCGGAGTAGCTGTTGTTGAAATTACCAATGGTCAATTAAAAGTAGGCGACAAGATTCATATCAAGGGAGCAACAAGCGATTTTGAGCAAAAAATTGATTCAATGCAGATAGAACATGAAAGTGTTGAGAAAGCCAAAAAAGGACAATCAATCGGCCTTAAGGTTGAACAACAGGTACGAGAAGGCGATGAAGTTTTTGTAGCTGAGTAGTTTTTGAATAATATGAAAAAGAAAAGGACCAAAACAAAGGGTCTGGCGCTTTTGTCTGGCGGCTTGGATTCTATTTTGGCAATAAAGATTTTACAAGAGCAGGGAATTGAGGTAACTGGCTTATGTTTTGTCAGTTATTTTTTTAATTCAGCCGCAGCTGAAAAAGCAGCTAAGAAACTTAAAATTAAATTAAAGATTATTGATTTTTCAGAAGAGCATCTGGAAGTTGTTAAAAAACCTCGCCACGGCCATGGTAAGGCTATCAATCCCTGTATTGACTGCCATCTTTTGATGATTAAAAAAGCCGGTGAAATTATGAAGAAAGAGAAATTTGATTTTGTTGCTACCGGCGAAGTTTTAGGCGAAAGACCAATGTCCCAGAACAAACAAGCCCTCGAATTGATTGAAAGAGAATCCGGCCTGAAAGGATATTTGCTCCGACCCTTATCAGCCAAACTTTTTAAACCAACAATTCTGGAAGAAAAAGGATTAATTAAAAGAGAACAACTTTTGGATATTTCCGGAAGAAGCCGGAAAAGACAAATGGCTTTGGCTGAAGAATATGGAATAAGGGATTATCCAACCCCGGCTGGCGGATGCCTTTTAACCGATCTTCAATTCGGCGACAGATTAAAAGAAATGCTTTCTCATTGGCCAAAAGCCAAAGGAAGTGATGTTAAGTTATTAAGGTTCGGTCGTCACTTCTGGATCGAAGAAAATTTAATTGTTGTTGGCAGGAATAAGGGGGATAATAATAGAATAAAGGAATTGGCGCAAAAAGGAGATGTTTTGATTGAGCCGAAAGAATTTCCTGGTCCAACAATTCTAATCAGGGGCAAACCCGCCCGCCATGCTTCGCAAGGCGAAGCGGGCAGGGAAAAAATTTTGGAAAAAAGCTTAATCCAGGCCAAGGATTTAATGATTAAATATTCGCCAAAGCTGAGAAAGAAATCTAGCTCCGAAAACTAAATTTTTGAATCGGTTCAGTCAAGCTCAATAATCATCTTTTTTTAAAAATCTTCCCCTCCATCCCGCCCGCAATGCAGGCGGGACGGCCACGCCCCCTCCCTGATTTTAAAAAAAGAGATTATCTTCGCTTCTTTATAGATGTCTTTAAAAGTATGATTCCATATTTCTCGTACAATCAGGTTGAAATATTTGGGATAACTCTTTATCCCTGGGGGTTTTTTATTGGTCTGGCTTTTCTTTCCGGCTATTTATTGATTTTAAATCAATCCAAAAAACAGGGAATAAGGGAAAAAAATGTTTTCTGGCTTTTTATCTGGATTTTTATCGGGGTAATGATTGGTTCTCGTTTGGGATATATTCTTCAATTCCCAGGAAGATTTTTTGATAATCCAATAGATATTTTTAAATTCAGCGCCGGGGGATTGATGCTTTATGGTGGACTTATCGGAGCTTTAATTACCGGAGGACTTTATTTAAAAAAAGCCAAGCTTAATTTTTTAAAAACAGCTGATATTTTAGCGCCGGCTATTGCTTTGGGTATCTTTATCGGTCGGATTGGCTGTTTTTTAATTAATGACCACCAGGGGGCAGTAACAAGTTTGCCTTGGGCAATTCAATGGGCGGACGGCAGTTTGCGTCACCCCATTGCCCTTTATTTATCTCTTAATGGATTAATTCTATTTTTTGTCTTATTAAAATTAAGAAAGAAATTAATTAAACCAGGCCAATTATTTTTTATTTTTCTAGCTTGGTACGCCATTTCCCGCTTTTTCCTTGATTTTCTGAGAGCAAGTGATACAGTATTAGCAGACCCTCATTACTGGGGTTTGACAATTAGCCAGTGGTTCAGTTTGTTAATTCCTATCATACTATTTGCGTGTTTAAAATTTCGGAGATAATTTCGGAGGTTCGACCTCCGATTTTTTTTATTCACTTAATCAATATTTTTCTTTATGATATAATATCAGTATGGCGAAAGCATGGCATAGTTTTTCAATTGAGCATATTTTTCAAGAGGTTAATTCGGGGCTTGACGGATTGAGCCAAAAAGAATCTGAAAGAAGATTAGAAAAGTTTGGCTTAAATGAACTTCCTGAGAAAAAGCCAGTTTCTAAATTGGAACTACTTTTTGAACAGATAAAAAGTCCTCTGGTCTATATTCTTCTTATTGCCGGAGTTGTCACTTTGGTTTTGGGAGAGAACACTGATACAATTGTCATTTTCGGCGCCGTCATCTTAAACGCCCTAGTCGGTTATTTTCAGGAAGTTAAGGCTAATCAATCACTCGATAAATTAAGAAAAGTTCTAAAAACAAAGGCGATTGCTATTAGAGACGGAGATGAAAAAGAGATTCCTCAGGGAAAACTTGTTCCTGGGGATGTTATTTTTTTAAGAGCAGGCAATAAGGTTCCGGCTGACGGAAGAGTAATTGAAAATTGCGATTTAAGAATTAACGAGGCTCCTTTGACCGGCGAATGGCTGTCAGCGGCTAAAACAATCAAGATTTTCCCGGAGAAAACCTCTTTAGCCGACAGGGATAATATGGTCTATATGGGAACAGTTGTTGAAAGCGGCTGGGGTAAAGCGGTTGTGGTCAGTACCGGGCTTGGCGCTCAGATCGGTCGAGTGGCAGAAGTAATCAAAGAGACCAAAGAAAAAAAGACGCCTTATCAGAGGAAATTATCCCATTTCAGCAAAATTGTTGGTTTAGTTATTCTTGCTATTGCTTCAGCTATCTTTATAGAAGGATTAGTAACCAAGCATAATTTTGTTGAAATGTTTACTACTTCTGTTGCGGTTGCGGTTGCGGCAATTCCAGAGGGATTACCCGTTGCCATGACCGTCATTTTGGCCCTGGGCATGCAAAGAATTCTGAAGAAAAGGGGATTGGTCAGAAAACTGGCTTCGGCCGAAACCCTAGGCAGTACTTCCGTTATTTTAACCGATAAGACCGGAACGCTAACCGAAGCTAAAATGGAAGTTGCCGGTGTTTATACCGGGACAAAGGAACTTTTAGGCGATCAATTAAATCATAGATTTGACGGAGAAAGCAATCATTCTCATGTCCGGCTTTTGAAAATTGCCATGATTTGCAACGAGGCCTTTATTGAAAACCTTGAAGAACCAACTGAGAAATGGGTTATCCGGGGAAGGCCAACCGAGAAAGCCCTGCTTTTAGCGGGAATCCAGTTTGGCTTGTCTAAAAAAGAAATCTTAAAAAGGGAAGCCTTAATTGACCGTTTTCTTTTTGATCCAATTTACAAATACGCGGCTTGCCTTCATAGGTTAGACGATGAAAATAATGTTCTATACGCCGTTGGCTCGCCAGAGGTTATCCTTTCCTCTTCAACCTATTTGGATAGCGATGGCCAGGAAAAAGAGTTACTTCTATCTGATTTTGATAAAATTAAGAAGAAAATAGATAATTTGACTAATAGCGGTCTAAGGGTTGTTGCAATTGCCTACAAAAAAACAAGGGAAAAAGAGATAAAGAAAGAAGGGGAGAATAAACTGGGAGACATGGTTTTTGTTGGTTTTCTTTCTCTTCATGACCCGATTAGAAAGGGGACTAAAGAAGTAATGGATGTCTGTCGTCGGGCAGGAATGAAGCCGATTATTGTTACCGGCGATCATAGATTAACAGCCAAGAAGGTAGCGGAGAAACTTGGCTTTCCGGTTGAAGATAAAAACATCCTCGAAGGAAAAGAACTTGAACAAATGAACGAGAAGGAATTTGAAAGAAGAATTAGAGAGATTCATGTCTATGCTCGGGTTGAACCAAAACAGAAATTAAGAATTGTTCAGGCCTGGCAGAAAAGGGGAGAGGTTGTTGCTATGACCGGTGATGGCATCAATGACGCCCCGGCTCTTTCCCAGGCGGATATTGGCGTCGCTCTCGGCTCTGGCACCGATGTTGCCAAAGAGGTCTCCGATATGGTTCTTTTAACAGATAACTTTCATGTTATTGTTGCTGCTATTGAAGAAGGCAGGGCAATTATTGACAATATTAGGAAGGTCATTACTTATCTATTGTCCGATAGTTTTGCCGAAGTCGTATTGGTCGGAGTTAGTTTGCTTTTTGGTTTGCCCTTGCCGATTCTGGCCGCCCAGATTTTATGGGTTAATTTGATTGAGGATGGACCAATGAGCATTGCTCTGGCTTTTGAAAAAAAGGAGAAAGACACCATGAGGCAGAAACCAAGGAATTACAGTTTATTCCTCTTGACCAATGAAATGAAAGTCCTGATATTTATTATCGGCTTTCTGACGGATGTCTTTCTGCTTGGTCTCTTTTTCTGGCTTTTGAAATATTCTAATTACGATATTGTTCATATTAGGTCGGTTATCTTTGCCGGTTTAACAATTGATTCGCTTTTCTACATCTTCTCCTGTAAGAGTTTAAGAAAGAATATCTGGCAGATTAATCCATTTTCAAATAAGTTTCTAATTTTATCCTGGGTTTTTGGCATCTTTATGCTCTCAATTGCCATCTATGTTCCGTTTTTCCAAAATCTTTTAAAGACAGTCCCACTAAACCTATTTGACTGGGGCTTGGTTTTGGCTCTCGGAGCAATTAATATATTATTAATTGAAGTAACTAAATACTTTTTTATCTCTCGGAAAATTGAAAAGAAAAAAATATGATTTTTCTCTATATTACTATCTTTATTCTTTCCTTTTTCACTTTAACCTTTTCAAGTGGATGGCTGGTCAAGTCATTGACCAAAGTCGCCAAGTTTTTGGGTTGGAAAGAATTTGTTGTTGCTTTTTTTACTATGGCTTTGGCCAGTTCTATTCCTAATCTTTCGGTTGGAATAAGTTCGGCTCTGCATAAAATTCCTTCTCTGGCTTTTGGAGAAATCGTTGGCAACAATATTATTGATTTATCTCTGGCCGTCGCTTTAGCCGCCTTGGTTGCCAAAGGGGGATTAAGTTTGTCCAGTCGGACTGTTCAGGGAAGCGGAATATTCACCATTTTTATTGCAGTTCTGCCGTTGTTTTTAGCCATGGATGGGGAAATCACCAAATCAGATGGTTTTGTCCTGATTCTAACTTTTCTTGTCTATATCTCCTGGCTTTTTAGCAAAAAGGAAAGATTTAGCAAGATTTATGACCATACAGCCAGAATGAGCCTGAGCAGGTTTTTTAAAAACATTGTTAATATGATCCTGGCAGTTTCTCTTCTGGTTTTAGCCGCCGAAGGAATTGTTCGTTCAGCAATATATTTTTCAGAAATCTTCTTCTTGCCGATTGCCTTGGTTGGTATTTTGGTCGTTGGATTAGGCAACGCTCTACCCGAAATTTTCTTTAGTGTTCAAGCAGCCAAAAGGGGAGAAGATTGGGTTGTTATCGGAAACCTGATGGGTTCGGTCATTATTACCGCTACTCTTGTCTTGGGGACGGTTGCCCTGATTGAACCAATAGTTATTAAGACAATTTCTCCCTTTGCTATTGCCCGATTTTTCATGATAGTTTCAGCTATCTTTTTTCTCTTATTCCTTAGAACCGGCAGAAAGATTGATAAAAAAGAAGCTGCCTTTCTGCTCCTTATTTACATTAGTTTTGTCCTGGCCGAAATTTGCTTTTTCTAATTTTCTGTGCTAAATTAGTTTTCATGGAATACTTGGTTATTCTACTTTTGTTTGTTGTTGTTATCAGTTCCTCCCTGATTATATTTTTGCTGTTAAGAAGAAAACCAAAACAAGAAGATAGTCAATCGCTTTTAATGCTTCAGGAACAGATTGGTCAATTAAACCAGGCGGTTGATAACAAACTATCCGAATCAGCCAGGGCAATGCAGACCCAATTTGGCCAAAGCGCTAAAATTGTCCGGGACGTAACAGAAAGATTAACTAAATTAGATGATACTAATAAGCGGGTGGTTGATTTTGCCAAGCAGATGCAGTCCTTAGAGAATATTCTAACCAATCCAAAACAAAGAGGTGTTTTAGGAGAATATTTTTTAGAAACAGTTTTAAAAAATGTCCTGCCTCCTGATTCCTACAAGGTCCAATATTCTTTTAAGGACGGGACTATAGTTGACGCGGTCGTATTTATTGATAAGCAGATTATTCCAATTGATTCAAAGTTTTCTCTGGAGAATTATAATAGGATTTTAGATAGCCAGAGCTCCGAAGAGAAAAAAAGATACGAGACCGCTTTTATTAATGACTTAAAATTCAGGATTGACGAAACTTCAAAATATGTTAAACCAGAAGAAAAGACAATGGACTTTGCCTTTATGTATATCCCTTCAGAAGCCGTTTATTATGACCTTTTGATTAATAAGGTTGGGGCGGTTACAGGCGATACTAATAATCTGGTTTCTTACGCCGGGAGAAAGAAAGTAATAATAGTTTCCCCAACCTCTTTTCTGGCCTATTTACAAACCGTTTTACAGGGATTAAGAAGACAAAAGATTTCTGAACAGGCGATGGGGATAGTAAAGGAAGTTGAGAGACTCGGAAAACACTTGGGAGCATACAATCAGCACATGCAGAAACTGGGAAATCACTTGACAACAACCGTTGGAAGTTATAATAAGGCTAATAAGGAACTTAAAAAAGTTGATAAAGATGTGGTTAAAATTACAGACGGAAAACCACAAATAGAAGTAGAAGAAATAGAAAAACCATTACTAGAATAATATGTTTGCAGTCATAAAGACCGGGGGAAAACAATATTTGGTTTCTCCAGGCGATAAAATCAAAATAGAGAAGATTGAAAAAGAAGAAGGTAAAGAAATTACCTTCAACGATATTTTATTACTCGACCCTTCGACAAACTCAGGGCAAGAAAAGGGAAAATCAATTAAAATTGGAACACCTTTTGTTAAGGGCGCCAAAGTAACAGCAAAAGTTTTAAAACAAGATAAAGCCAAGAAGGTTATCATTTTAAAATACAAACCCAAGAAACGTTCTCAAACAAAAAAAGGGCATCGACAGCCCTTTACCGAGGTAGAGATTTTAAAGATCTCACTTTCTTCCCAAAAGAGCGCTGCTTAGGGTGTTTTCGTCAATGTATTCCAAATCTGAGCCGGTTGATAGGCCTCGCGCTAACCGGCTCGTTTTAATTTCCAGCCCCCCAAGCAATCGTTCAATATACAAAGCGGTGGTGTCGCCCTCGGTCGTCGGGCTAAAAGCGAATATAATTTCCTTTATCCCTGGTTGGGATTTTTTAATTCTAGCAATTAATTGATTAATTTTCAGGCTTTCCGGACCAATGCCATTTCCCGGAGAAATTAATCCGCCTAAAACATGATAAAGCCCGTGATATTGTTTGGTTTTTTCAATTGGAATAATATTCAATAGATTTTCAACCAAGCAAAGAATTGATTTATCTCTTTTTCCATCAAGACAAATTGGACAGAATTTCTTGCTTTTTTCAGTCAGGTTATAGCATTGAGGACAGAGATTGATTTCGGTTTTAAGGTTTTTAATAGCAAAAGAAAAATTATCCAATTCTTTTTGATTCTGATTAAGCAAATGAAAAACCATCCGGGTGGCGGATCTTGGCCCGATTTCCGGTAGTTTAGATAATTCATTAATAAGTTTTTGAACTGATTTGGGAAACATGCCAATTTTTTCTAAATTTTAATTTAGATAAAAAATTGAGCATCCCGCAGTATTGCGGGATCACTCTTTTTTATTCCTCTAATCTCTTTTCCAGGTTTCTGAAACTAGCCTGACTTTCATTAAAATATAGTTCGGCTCGGCCAGTCGGTCCGTTTCGATGTTTGGCGATAATAATATCAGCAATATTCTTCCTGTCGGTATTAGGCCTTTCTTTGTCTTCTCGATAGATAAATAGAACAACATCGGCATCTTGTTCCAAACTTCCACTTTCTCTTAAATCAGAAAGTTTAGGAATAGCCGGGGAACGGGATTCAACCGAGCGGTTGAGTTGGGAAAGAGCCAGGACCGGAACCTTAAGTTCTCTAGCCAAGGATTTCAAACTCCGGGATATTTCTGTCATTTGCTGAACAGGGGAATCAAAATTATTCCTCGGTTGAATCATTTGGATGTAATCGATAATAATTAAACCAAGATTATTCTGAGCCTGAAGCCGGCGAGCCATGGTTCTCATTTGTAAAATAGTCGGAGAAGGAGTGTCATCAATATAAATCGAGGCATCGGATAATTCATCCAACGCTCTTTGGATTTTTTCAAAATCGTTATCCGGCCCTTCGCCTGATAATCTTCCTGTTCTAATTCTCCATGAATCAACTTCTGCCTGAGAACTAATTAACCGGTCAACCAATTGTTCCTTGGACATTTCAATACTAAAAACAGCAACTGGTGTTTTTTCTTTAATCGAGGCATGTCGGGCAATATTTAAAGCGAGAGAAGTTTTTCCAAGAGAAGGACGAGCGCCTAAAATGATTAAATCGGACTTCTGGAAACCAGAAAGATAATTATCAATATCAGCGAATCCGGTTGGAATGCCCCGGGTTGCTTCTTCGCCCCGGTGTAATTTATCAATTCTTTCAAAAGCGCCTTCAAGGGCCTCTTTAACAGGCATGAATTTCTGACTAATTGATCTTTGGGAAACGCTAAATATTTTCTGTTCAGATTCATCAATCAGGGTTTCAACATCATCCGGCTCTTGGTAACTTAATTGATTAATTTCATCAGAAGCTCCGATTAAATCGCGAAGGGCTTTTTTGTTTTTAATAATTTTGGCGTAGTGGGTGATATGGGCAGCAGTTGGAACAGAATTAACCAAATCGGTTAAATAACTTGCTCCGCCAATTTCTTTTAATTTCTTTTTCTCTTCTAATCGGTTGGTTAAGCTTAATAAATCAATTGGTTCGTTCTTTTCATAAAGATCTACCATGGCCTGATAAATATTCCCATGAATTCCCCGGTAGAAATCATCAGCAATCAGAACATCCGCTATTTTAATAATAGCGTCCTTATCCAACATTAAAGCTCCCAGAACTGATTGTTCGGCTTCAATATTCTGGGGAGGTATTTTGCCTTCTATTTTAACTTTTTGGTCAGCCATTTTTTTGGAATAAATAACAGGAGGCTATCCTCCTGTTTGAAAGTATATATTTTTTACCTGCCCCGGGCAAGGGAAGATTCTGTTACTATTTTGGGGACAATTCTGAACCGCTGGGAGTGTCCTTGATTTTCCATCCTTTTTCTTCAATTTCTTTTCTAATCTTATCAGATTGATTAAAATCTTTTTCTTTCCTGGCTTTTTCTCTTTGCTCGGCCAGATCTTTAATTTCTTGAGGAATTTCTTCCATTTTAATCTTATCCAGTTTTAAGCCAAGAACCTGATCAAAATCCAGAAGAGTAGCTAGTTTATCTTGATTATCCAAATCTGATTTTAAAACCTCCTGGACAATAGTTAAAGCCAAGGGAGAATTAAAGTCATCCGATATTTTTTCAATAAATTTATCTTTGTATTCATGGCTAATCCCGCCCTTCTCATTGCCTAATTCTCTAATCTGAGAAATTAGATGTTCAAAACCCTTTTGGGCGGATTCCATTGCTTCAAAAGTAAAATTTTGTTTGGAGCGGTAATGGGCTTGTAAAAATAAATAGCGGAGAGATAGAGGGCTGAAGTTCTTTTCTTTAATTTCAGACAAATTGTATCCCGTTCCTTCTGATTTGCCCATCTTTTTGTTATCAACCAATAAGTGTTCATTGTGGAGCCAGTAATCAACAAACTCGGCATCATTGGCTGATTCGCTTTGGGCAATCTCATTGGTGTGATGAACCGGGATATGTTCAATGCCGCCCATATGAATATCTATGGTTTTTCCAAGGAATTTTTTACTCATAACCGAGCATTCGATATGCCAGCCGGGAAAACCCTGACCGTTTTCAACCAAATCAGATTTAAAAGGAGATGGCCATGTTTGAAGAGCGTTTTTATGCTTTCCAGCCCTGAAAAACCAAAGAGCAAAATCAGCTGGATTTTTTTTATCCGGGTCAGTCACATCAGCCTTGCCAGCGCCCTTAATTTGTTCTTCCAAATTTTGGCCGGAAAGGGCAGTATAGTTTTTGGCTTTGGAGGTGTTGAAATAGACGGCGAGGGGAGTTGTGTAAGCAAATCCCTTATCAATTAATGTCTGGGCCATTTCAGTCATTTCTTCAATACATTCGGTTGCTTTTGGTTTGTGGGTCGGTTCAAGCATATTCAAATCTTTAGCATCCTGTTCATAAATCTTAATATATTTCTCCGATATTTCTTTGGGGGTCTTTTTTTCCTGCTTGGCAGCTTTTTCAACCTTATCTTCACCCTCATCCTGATCGCTGGTTAAATGACCAACATCAGTATAGTTTCTAACATAATTAACCTGATAACCTAAATATTTCAAAGTCCTAACAACTAAATCAGCGCAGAAAAGACCGCGCATATTACCAATGTGCTGAGTCCAGTAAACAGTTGGCCCGCAGTAATAGAAAGAAACTACACCTTTTTTAATCGGTTTGAATTCCTCCTTTTGACGAGTGAGGGTATTGTATAATCTTAGAGCCATTTTTTCTTCTTAAAATAGGCGACCATGATGGTGCTAGTAACAGCCATAAAGATAAGAATAATTACCCAAGTATAAGGGTGTTCTCTGACAATAGAGATGCCGCCGAAAACGTTCATTCCAAAAAAGCCGACAATAACACTGAGGGGGAAAGTAATGAACGAGACTACAGTCAGGAATTTCATAATATCGCTTAATTTATAGGAAAGAAGCGAATTATTGGTTTCTTCTATTGAATTAATTAATTCCCGATGGCTTTCCAAAACATTCCAGACTCGGATAACCGAACCAACAACTTCCTGAGATAATGACCTGACTTCCGGATTAAAGAGCCGACGGGACTTTTTCTCTAGGATATCCAGAACCGAACGCTGGGGTTTAATCGCTCTTCTAAAATCAATTAAATCTCTTTTAATTAAAGCAATCTCCATGAGCATTTCTTTTTCCTTTCCCTCGAAAACATCGTTTTCAATCTTTTCAATATTCTCTCCGATGTGGTCAAGCATGGGCAGGCATCGGTCAATTAACCAGTCAAGGACACTCATTAAAACATGACCATTGCTTCTAAAAACTTTTTTCTGATGGTAATCCTGGACTTCGCAATCCTTGAAAAGAGCTTCCAATTCATGAATTTTTTCAGTATGGCTAGTAATCAAAGTATCAGAAGTCAGAATCAGATCAAGTTCAACTGGTTTTGTTTGTTTGGTCTTTGAATTGTAAACCGGAAAATGAAGGACAATAAAAAGCTGTTCCGGATATTCTTCGATTTTAGGACGATGGATTGGCGGAAGGAATTGCTGGGCGATATATGGATGAAGGTTGAATTTCTCTTTTAATTCTTCCAGATTGTTTTCATCTGGTTTTTCAATATCAATCCAGCTAATATTATTAAAAGTAATCTTTTTCATAAATAGGTCCCTTCTTTTAATTTTCTTCCATTCTATCATACTCTTTCTTTGTTTGACAACTTCTAGAAAAATGATACAATGATATAAATGCTTAAAAAGAAAAAGATTAGTTATTTATCCGAAGAATCAGAAAGACCGGAAGGAAGAATTAAAGGACTCAAAGATAAACTTAAGGAATGCCAAAAAGAAAAGGAGGAGTATTTAACCCAGGCGCAGCGCGCCCGGGCTGATTTGATTAACTATCAAAGAAGACAGGAAGAAATGAAAGGCAGTCTGAAAGCCGATCTGGAAGCAACCATAACCAGAGACTTTCTTCCAATCCTGGATAGCTTAAAAGCCGGGGCTAAAAAAGACAAAGGAATAGAACAGATTTTAAATCAGTTTCAACAAGAATTAATTAAAAAAGGATTAGAAGAAATTAAATCTCTCGGTCAGAAATTTAATCCTGAAATGCACGAAGCGGTTGAGGAAATAGAATCCAAAGAAGAATCCGGAATAATTATTCAAGTAATCCAGGACGGATACAAAATAGATGGTTTGATTCTAAGACCAAGTAAAGTTAAAATTAGTAAATAGAAAGGAACATATTATGCCCATTAAATGGCAACCATTTAAAGATTTAAATAGACGACCTCATCTTCCTGATGTTTTTGAAGAAGATGACCGGATGCCTTTTTCTCCACATTTCCGACAGGAAGAACCGACAATTGACATTTATCAGGATAGAAATAATCTCTACATTGAACTTCCTTTAATTGGCATTAAAGCCAAGGATGTTAGTATTTCTATAGAGAATAGTGTTTTAATTATTGAAGGGAAAATACAGGAAAAGAAAGAAGCCAAAGAAAAGGACTATATCAGAAAAGAAATCAGAAAAGGTTCTTTCCATCGGGCAATCAGATTGCCGGTTGAAGTTAAAGGGAACCAGGCCAGCGCTGAAACATCTGAAGGCATGCTTAAAATCACTCTTCCCAAAGCAGTTAAAGGGGCTCCTAAAGCTAACCGAGTCCCAATTAAGATTAAGTGAGTATTTTTCTAAATCTCTGATTTAGTTTAAAATAGTCATCCTGAGGGCGAAGCCCGAAGGATCTATGGCAAAGAAAAGATAGATTCTTCGCTTCACTCAGAATGACATCGGCAATATGAGTAAAGTAATTGGTATTGATTTAGGAACCTCTAATTCTGCAGCCGCAGTTGTTGAGGCCGGAAAACCAACCATAATTCCTTCAGCCGAAGGAACAGTTATTGGCGGAGGCAAAGCCTTTCCGTCCTATGTTGCCTTTGATAAAGAAGGCAATCTTTTAGTTGGCGAACCAGCCAGAAGGCAGGCAGTCAGTAATCCGGAAAACACGATTTCTGCTTTCAAACGGAAAATGGGGACAAAGGAAAAATATGCTATTAATGGCAAGGAATATACGCCGGAACAACTTTCTGCTTTTGTCCTGCAGAAAATTAAAAAAGATGCCGAGGCCTTTTTAGGCGAACCAATTCAAAAAGCCGTCATTACTGTCCCAGCCTATTTCAATGATTCCCAGAGACAGGCAACCAAAGATGCTGGTTCAATTGCCGGGCTGGAAGTTGTCCGGATTATTAACGAACCAACTGCAGCTTCTCTTTCTTACGGAATTGACAAAGCCGGCCAAGAAGAAAAGATTCTTGTTTTTGACTTTGGCGGCGGAACTCTTGATGTCACGATTATGGACTTTGGCGAGGGTGTTTTTGAGGTCAAATCAACTTCAGGCGACACTCAATTAGGCGGAACAGATATGGATGAAGTTCTGGTTAATTACATTCTGGAAGAATTTAAAAACCAAAACAATGTTGATTTGAAAGAAGACCGGACGGCCTTGGAACGGGTTAAAGATGCGGCTGAAAAAGCCAAGATTGAGTTATCAAGTACTCTTGAAACCAATATTATTATTCCTTTTATCAGCCAATCAAAGGAATTAAACATGAAAATTACCCGGGCGAAATTAGAAGAATTAGTTAAGCCTATTGTTGAAAAATGCCGCGGTCCATTAGAACAGGCCCTAAATGATTCTAAACTAACTCCTAATGATATTACTAAAATAATTTTGGTTGGTGGACCAACCCGAATGCCATTGGTTCAGAAATTTGTTGAAGATTATGCCGGTAAAAAAATTGAAAGGGGAGTTGATCCAATGGAATGTGTTGCTCTTGGAGCAGCAATTCAGGGCGGAATTCTAACTGGAGAAACAAAAGATGTTCTTTTGCTTGATGTTACTCCGCTGACTTTAGGAATTGAAACCCTTGGTCAGGTCATGACCCCTTTAATTGAAAGAAATACGACCATACCAACTTCTAAGAGTCAGATTTTTTCAACGGCGGCTGATAATCAGCCGGCAGTTGATGTTCATGTTCTTCAGGGAGAAAGGCCAATGGCAACCGATAACCGAACCCTGGGTAGATTTATTCTTGATGGCATTCCGCCTGCTCCGCGGGGCGTTCCTCAGATTGAAGTTACTTTTGATATTGATGCTAATGGAATTCTTAATGTCAAAGCTAAAGATAAAGCAACGAACAAAGAACAGAAAATTACTATTACCGATTCTTCATCTCTTTCTAAAGAAGATATTGAAAAGATGAAAAAAGAAGCTGAAGCTCATTCAGCCGAAGACCGAAAGAAAAAGGAATTAATTGAAACCAGAAATCAGGCTGATACTTTAATCTCTTCAACCGAGAAAGCCATGAAAGAAGCCGGAGATAAAGTTAAACCGGAGGATAAAAAAGAAGTTGAAGAAAAATTAGAATCTCTTAAGAAACTTAAAGATTCTAATGAAATTGAACCGCTTAAAAAAGCGATTGATGAATTATCCCAGGTTATTCAGAAAATCGGCGCTCAATTGTATCAATCCGCCTCCGCTAAAGCTGCGGCGGACAAGAAAGTCTCAGAAGACAAGCCGGTGGACAAGACGGTTGAAGGAGAATACGAAGAAATTAAAAAGGAGGAATAATGAAGATAAACAAGAATCAAATAACTAATTCTGTAATTATTGGTCTGGCGACTTTGGTCGCGGCGATTACCTGGGCCGGACTAAAAGGAGTGTTATTCAATGATGGTTCTTGGATTTTTCCAAGTATTGGCTTTTTAATCTTATCAGTCTTTTTGAGCTTAAACTGGCTCTTGACCAAATCAAGGACAATTATTTTAACAACCCTTGTCTTTATCTTGATTACTTTTTTGCTGACTTTTGGGCTTAAGATTGAATTTTTTGCAGTTCTTCTTTTGGCTTTGCTTTTCTTTGTTTTTGGCTCATTTCGGTCAATTTCTGAAAAAGAGGACAGAATTAAAATTAACTCAATTAAAATTGTTAAAAGGGGACTGCCATATATTATGACCGGCCTTTCCCTTGTTATTGCCTCGGCCTACTATTTCTCCCCCCTCTCTATGATTGGTCAGGAAAAAATTGAAATTCCCCGTCCTTTTTTTAATACCATTATCAGTCCGGTAATCGAAGTTTTTGAAGGACAGACCGGTTTCGATCTAAGAGAAACGCGAGATACCCTTTATCAGACAATTAACGGAGAGATTAATAAACGGAGCGAACCTTACAAAGGATTCATTCCAATTAGTTTATCCGTTGGTGTCTTTTTCGCTCTTAAAGTTATTAGTATTCCTTTTATCTGGCTGACAATTCTCTTAGCCTCCCTCATTTTCAAAATCCTGGTTTGGACAAAGGCAATCCATATTCATGAAAAGTCTGTCTTGAGGGAGGTAATTGAAATTTAACCATGGCTCAAGATTACTACGAAGTTCTCGGCGTTGATAAAGGCGCTGAGGAGGGGGAAATTAAAAAGGCCTATCGGAAACTAGCTCTTAAATACCATCCTGACCGGGCGCCGGAAAGCAAGAAAAAGGAATACGAGGAAAAGTTCAAGGAAATTAGCCAGGCCTACCGAATTTTATCCGATAAAGAGAAAAAAGCCCAATATGACCAATTCGGCCAGACCTTTGAAGGGCAAGCGCCATTTGGACAAGGGTTTTCCCAACAGGACTTTCATTCTTTTTATGATGCCTTTGGCGGAGAGGATATTTTTGAAGACCTAGGTTTTAGCAGGATTTTTGAAGAAATCTTTGGCCGAAGAACCAGAGCAACTGCCCAGGCCGGCGATGATATTTCCATTGATATGGAAATTAGTTTAGAAGATGCTTATCATGGTTTAGAAAAAGAAGTTGATTTGAGAAAATTAGTTTCCTGTTCAGAATGCCAGGGCAAAGGCGGAAAGAAATTGAAAAAATGCTCAGTTTGCCAGGGAAGCGGATACCAACAAATTCAAAGCAGAAGTATTCTTGGATATTTTATCCAGCAAAGACCCTGTTCTGAATGCCAGGGCAGAGGAGAGGTTCCAGAGGAAGAATGCAGTCATTGCCGTGGACAAGGCCGAATTAAAGAAAACAAAAAGATTAAAGTCATTGTTCCCCAGGGAATTGAAAATGGCCAGACTTTAAGATTAAGCGGACAGGGCCAGGCCGGGAAACACGGCAGTCAATCAGGCGACCTCTTTGTTAGTATTCATATCAAAGAACACAAGTATTTTAAACGCCAATCAGATAATCTTTTCTATGAATTAGTTGTTAACTTTACCCAGGCAAGTTTGGGTGATAGAATAGAAATACCGACAATCGACGGGGAAATTAATTTAAAAATTCCATCAGGAACACAGCCCGGAGAATTAATTGAATTAAAAGGCAAAGGCATGCCCCGGCTCTATGGAAGAGGAAAAGGGGATATGATTATCAGAATTCGGGTTGAAGTTCCCAAGAAACTATCCCGTCAACAAAAGAAATTAATTAAAGAATTAAGTAAAAGTAGTTAATATATGGAAATCCGTTCATTTCTGGCAAACCTCCATGTTGGCGCTGCCTCGGGCTGGGATTTATTCATCGCCCTGGTTTTTTTAATTGCTGTTCTAATTTATGGATTTTTTCTTGGCCGCAACCGAATGATAATTCTTTTAATCAGCAGTTATTTTTCTCTTTTAATTGTTAAATCTCTGCCTTGGCAGAAATTATCATCTTTTGGTTGGCTGGGAATAGACAACGGGCCGTCGGGATCTTCTCAAATCCTGATTTTTATCGGAGTTATTCTTTTACTCTATTTCCTTATCCCTCGCAGTCTTTTAAGTTCACCTCTCCGAATCAGGAAAAGAGGGGATGCTTCCTGGATTCAATTATTCATTCTTAGCGTTGTCCAGGTTGGATTACTGGCTATGATTATTCTTTCATTTCTTCCACCAGATGCGGTTTCAAATCTTGGCTCGGTTATTAAAAAAATATTCATTGGGCCGGAAGCTGAATTTGTCTGGGTGACTATTCCGATATTAGCCGTGGTTTTAATGCGAAGGAAGAAGGAAATAGGGAAGAAGTAAGGGGTAAACAAAATTTATCAAGCTTCTGGCTTGATTTTTATTTGGAAAGAAGATATAATGTGTGTATGCGCCGTTAGCTCAGTCCGGTAGAGCAACTCCCTTTTAAGGAGATGGTCGGGGGTTCGAATCCCTCACGGCGTACTGAAATTTATTACGGGTTCGCCCTGTCATCCGACGGGGCGCCCTATCGGATGATAGGGCGATTCCCTCTACCCCTACCATGATAAAAACCCGCTTGTCTGTTTTTCCAGACAGGCGGGTTTTTGTATTCTCTCAATGGTGTTTATTCATCTTATTTATGCTAAAATATTGGATAAGAAAATGCATCACATAGCGATAATGAGAAAATCCTGGGGTCTCTTGCCCAAGATTTTAACCAAAGAAAAGACAATTGAATCACGCTGGTATATGAATAAATATTCCCCCTGGGACAGAATTAAAAAAGGGGATATTGTCTATTTTAAAAACTCTGGCGAGCCGATCAGCGTTAAAACAGAAGTTTCAAAGATTATTCAGTATTCAGATTTAACATCAGTTAAAGTTAAACAAATTCTTGAAGAATATGGCGCTAAAGATGGTTTGGGCATTAATGAAATTGACAAATATTATCAGATGTTTAAAGATAAAAAGTATTGTTTATTAATTTTTCTTAAAAATCCGCAGAAAATTAAATCTTTTGATATAGACAAAACCGGATTTGGAGCCATGGCGGCCTGGATAACAGTTGATAATATAAAAAGAATTATCGGAGGTCGAACCTCCGACAGTCCCAATATGACTAATTTAATGACAAAAGAACAATTTAATAAGAAAAAGAAGGAACTGGATAAATTAAAGAAAGAATATGAGAAATTGGGTAAAAAGATTTCTGGAGAAGCCAAAGACAGCGGTTCTTTTCTTCATAATATCCCAGGCTATGTTGGATTAATGGATAGAATGGAAGCCCTCTCTTTAAAGATTGCTCAGTTAGAAAAAGAATTGGACTCTGTTCAAATGATTAGCCCGAAGGAGATTCCTTCTGGTGTTGTCTCGGTTTTATCCTGTGTTTTGGTTTTAGATATTCTGAAAAACAAAAAAGAGAAATATTGTTTCGGGGAAAATATTAGCCAGGATTCCTTAATTGGCAAAGCGCTGATTAATAAGAAGGTTGGGGATAGAGTAAAAGTTAAAACCCCAAAAGGCGAAAGGGAATTGGAGATACTGGAAATAGAAGTTATGGCTTGACTTATTTCTGGGTTGGATTAGAATAAGAGTATTATGACAGATAAAGATGTTCAAAAAATTATAGAAGCTAATAAAGCGGTCTTTTATGATAAACAGGAAATGGACTCAAAGTTTAATGATTTGAGGGGTGATTTCAATAAACTTCAATCTTCTGTTGACAGATTGGCCGGAAATATTGCGGATTATGTTCAGGAAATGAAGATGCTTGGCAGTAAGATTGATCGACATGAAAAATGGATACAGCAACTTGCCCAAAAACTAGGAGTTAGTTTGGATTATTAAATCAATTTTTATTTGGAAAATGGTTTGACAATGGCAGTGTATCGTGGTGCGCTGTTTTTTAATTACGATTTTAATTCAAGTTCACTAACAACAAACAGAAAGGGAGATAGGTAATGGATGATTGTTTTTTGTGCAAAGAAGGAACATGTTTTTTAATGTATGCAGGGGATACGGGGGATTGTCGGGTCTATTGCAGTATTAGACCAGACTTGGATCCCGAGTCAAAAAAGCCACTTCATGTATTGGTGGCGCCAAAGAAACATTTTGCTTCGGTTTCTGAGATGCCACGGGGGGATTATCTCAGATTTATGAACGCCGTACAACAGGTTAAAAACTTCTATCTGTCCAGGGGCTATGGACCGGCGGTAACTATACTGATCCTTGAGCCCGGTCCTCATTCGCCCCATCCCCACGCTCATTTGGTTTTTTCGAGTAATCCACTTCGGCCCCTAAAAGAAGAAAAAAGAGATTTGGTTGAGGAGGACTTTCTGGACGAATTAAAAAGAGAGGCTGAGGCTTTACAAAAAAAGAACTGTCCGCGCTGTCGGGGCACCACTAAAGGGAATCGTACACATCAATATCAACGATGCCACCCGAAGACGTAAAAGAGAAGACGTAAAAGAGTCGTGGGGAGCAAAAAAAATAGGGCGGGGTGGAAAGTTAATCCATCCCGCTTTTTAATTTATCAACATTGCTTGTTTTTAGCCAAAATGATAATATATTAAAGATATGAAGCGGACTTTAGCGGGTAAAACAATTGAAAAAGTGGGGGAGGAAGTCAGATTAAATGGCTGGGTTCATAACCGAAGAGACCATGGTAAATTAATTTTCATTGACCTACGCGACAGAAGCGGGCTGGTTCAGCTTGTTTTTCTGCCGGAAAACGAGGAAGTTTATCAATTGGGTAATAAATTAAGAGGGGAATGGGTCATTGAAGTTGAGGGCAAGGTTAATAAAAGACCGGATAAAATGGTTAATGATAAAATTCCAACCGGCAAGGTTGAAGTTGAAGTAGCCAAATTAAAAGTTTTAAACCAATCCAAAACCCCACCATTTGAAATCAGCGAAGAAGGGGCTAAAAGTGTTAATGAAGAAGTCAGATTAAGATATCGATATCTGGATTTGCGCCGCCAGCGAATGAGAAGAAATCTTTACATTCGTCATAAAGTTATTAAATTAATCAGAGACTTCCTTGATAAAAGGGGATTTATTGAAATAGAGACACCAATTCTAACCAAGTCAACTCCGGAAGGAGCCAGGGATTACCTGGTTCCAAGTCGTCTTCATCCCGGCCAGTCCTATGCCCTGCCTCAATCTCCCCAGCAGTTCAAACAACTTTTAATGGTTGCCGGATTGGGAAGATACTTTCAAATCGTCCGCTGTTTTCGGGACGAGGATTCAAGAGGAGACCGTCAGCCAGAATTTACCCAATTAGATTTGGAAATGTCTTTTATTAAACAGGAAGATATTTTAAGATTAACTGAAAAACTCTATACTAAAATTATTAAAGATTTAATTCTTTTTGATGAGGGCTTATCCAAAAAGCTGACCTCTAGTCCTTTTAAAAGAATGGATTACCAGGAAGCCATAAAAAGTTACGGGACTGATAAGCCTGATTTGAGAAAAAATAAGAAGGACCCAAATGAACTGGCTTTTGTCTGGATTTTAAACTGGCCTTTATTCGAATGGAATGAAAAGGAAAAAAGGTATGATTCGCATCACCATGTTTTCACCGCTCCCCAAAAAAGAGATTTGCCTCTGCTTGATAAAGAACCTCTAAAAGTCCGTTCCTGGCAGCATGATTTGGTTTTGAACGGCGTTGAAATAGGGGGCGGAAGTATTAGAATTCATCAGAGAGACATCCAGGAAAAGATATTTAAATTAGTTGGACTGACTCAGGAAGAAATTAATCAGAAATTCGGTCATTTATTAAAAGCTTTTGAATACGGAGCACCGCCTCATGGGGGAATTGCCCCGGGAATTGACCGCTTTCTAATGATTCTTTTGGGCGAGGAAAATATCAGAGAGGTTATGGCTTTTCCAAAAACAGGAGATGGCCGCGATTTAATGATGGAAGCGCCCAGTCCGGTCAGCAAAGAACAATTAAGAGACCTTAGTATTAAACTGAGCCCTCTTAAATAATAACCTTTCTACTACAATTCCCATATTTTGGCTACGACTTTGCAAAAATTTCTTGATGTATAGTATACATCTGCGAAATTTCTGCTTCGTCTCGCTCAAAATCTGAAAATTTCGTAGCGAAAATTATTATCTAAAAGAGCTCAAGAGCAAATATGTTGCTTAAATTCATAATTGCCACCTCGGTTATTTTTAATTCCCTGACTTCTTTAATTGATAATGTTGCCCCTCCTCAGGTTTTTTCTGATTTACCCGAATATTATTCCAGGAAAGAAGTTAAAGTCAAAAAACTTCCCCTTTCACCGGACCCGCCTGTCGGCGAGACAGGTTGGCAGTTTCAAAAAGCTGCCCTTTCCGCCATTAAACAGGCCAAACCTAATTTTTATCCAATCCGGGACTGGGGGATTGAATCTCTTGAAGTCGAAGCCAAAGCAGCTTTAATCTTTGACTCAGCCAAAGATAAAGCCCTTTACCAAAAAGAATCAGATTTAGTTTTACCGATTGCCAGTTTAACTAAAATAATGACGGCTTTGGTTGTTCTGGAGAATATTGATACTGAAGAAATTGTCCTTATTTCTGAAAAAGCTATTGCCGGATATGGAGACAGGGGCGGATTGGTTCTTAATGAAGAAATCAGTGTTGAAAATCTCTTACATGCTCTTTTAATGGAATCAAGCAATGATGCCGCTTATGCTTTGGCAGAAGCAGTTGAATTAAAAACAGAAAGAAACTTTATTAATTTAATGAATGAAAAAGCCAGTCAATTAGGTTTTGAAAAAACTAGTTTTACTGACCCGAGCGGATACGAATCAAGTAATGTCTCAACGGTTAATGAATTAGTCCAATTGGTTGAGTATAGTTTTGGAGAATCCCTGATTTGGCAGATTATGAAAACACCGATGATTGAGAAATTTTCTGTTGATAGAGGAATCCGTCATTTCTGGACAAACACCGACAAATTATTGGCTCGTTTAGATAATGTTGTTGGAGGAAAAACCGGCTATACCGAAGAAGCCGGCGGTTGCCTGATTCTGGTTATTAATCATAATGGAGGGAATTTAATTAGTGTTGTCTTGGGAACAGAAGAAAGGTTTTTAGAAACCGAAAGATTAATTAATTGGGTCCAAGAGGCCTACTCCTGGTAAAATTTCTAATTTTTAATTTCTAATTTCTAAACAATTTCTAATGATTTAATTATTAAATTAATAAATTAAAGAATTGTTTGAAAATTGAAAATTGATAATTGAAAATTAAATGCTTATGCCTGATATATTTTTTATCTCAAGAATCATGGGATTAGGAGCAATTTCTTTTCTTTTTGCTTTGGCCTGGACGCCCTTCTTGGTTCGTTTTCTTGAAAAGTACAAAATGGGCAAGCAAATCAGGACAGAGGGGGTCCCATACTTCGCCAAACATCACAGCAAGAAAGAGGGGACTCCAACCATGGGCGGAATCTTAATTTGGATGACAGTTTTGTTTTTAACCCTGCTTTTCTGGATTTTAGCTAAAGCCGGGGACGGAACAATTCTTCAAAACTTTGATTTCTTGACAAGGAAAGAAACTCTTCTTCCTTTGGGCGCCCTGATCGCCTCGGCCTTAGTTGGTTTAGGGGATGATTTGCTGGGAATTTTTAAGATTGGTTCTAGTGGCGGCGGGCTTAAAATCCGCCATCGTCTTTTAATCTATACCGCTATTGCCGTTTTCGGCGCCTGGTGGTTTTTTGTTAAGTTGGAATGGGATTTGGTCCATGTTCCTTTTCTGGGAGATTTTAATATCGGTCTTTGGTATATTCTCGTTTTTATCTTTGTTTTAGTTGCGACTGCTTTTTCAACAAATCAAACCGATGGACTTGATGGATTAGCCGGCGGGATTCTTTTAATTGGTTTTGCTTCTTACGGGGCGATTGCCTTTTCCCAGGGCAAAATGGATTTAGCTGCTTTTTGCGGAGTAATTATTGGGGCCCTATTGGCCTTCCTCTGGTTTAATATTTACCCAGCCAGATTTTTTATGGGTGATACCGGGTCAATGTCATTGGGAATTACCCTGGGCATTATTGCCATGCTGACAAACTATTTTCTTCTTCTTCCTTTAATCTTTTTTATTCCGGTAGTAGAATCGGTTTCGACTGCAGTCCAGATGCTTTCAAAAAAAATCAGAAAGAAAAAAATATTTCTTTCGGCGCCTATTCATCATCATTTTGAAGCTAAAGGATGGCATGAGACAAAGGTGACTATGCGTTTCTGGATGATTAATGGAACCATGGCGGTGATAGGATTAATTCTTGTTTTTATTGAAGTAATCATTTAGGGCTTTCTCTAAAATTTCTGCGAAATTTTAGCTAGAAAACCTTTACCCCGCCCCCTATACTCTGACTCAATCATTAGAGAATTATACATAGAAACAGATTATCCGTATTATCAAACAAGAAATCAGAGTAAAGGGGGCGGGGTGCTCAATGTTGTAGCTAAATTTATTTCGCTACACTTGAGTTTCGCTCATAAATTTAGACAACATTCGCATGAAAGTCCATCAACCAGACTATTTTTTCATCTCAGCTGTTTTTGTTCTGGTTGTTTTTGGTTTAGTTGTTTTATCAAGCGCTTCGGTTGTCATTTCCCAGGAAACCTTTGGAGAAAATTACTATTTCCTCAAGCACCAGCTTATTTACGGCCTTTTAATTGGATTAGTTGCTTTTTTTGTTGTTCAGAGAATTAATTACCGCTTTTGGCAGAAACTAGCTTTTCCTTTAATGATTTTGGGTTTAATTCTTTTGGCGCTGGTTTTTCTGCCGGGAATAGGATATGGCCATGGAGAAGCCAAACGTTGGATAAGTTTAGGTCCCTTTTCTCTTCAGCCCTTTGAATTTATTAAATTAAGTTTTGTTCTTTACTTGGCAGCGCTCTTGAGTAGAAGAGGGGAAAGCAAAGAGGTAATTAAAGAGAGTTTAATTCCTTTTCTGGTCAGCTTTGTTGTTATTAGCATCCTGGTTCTTTTCCAGCCCAATATGAGCGCTTTTATCTTAATTTCTTTAATTGCCGGCCTAGTATATTTCCTGGCCGGAGTTAAGTTTTCCTATTTAATATCATTAGGGGTATTGGCTTTATCCAGTTTTTTTGTTTTAATAAAGGTAACACCTTATCGGATGAGAAGGTTAACGGTATTCCTCCATCCGGAGATTGATCCGCAGGGGATTGGCTATCAGATTAATCAGGCCCTTTTGGCTATTGGTTCAGGCGGTCTTTTCGGATTAGGTCTGGGGCACAGCATCCAAAAATGGAAATACCTGCCGGAAGTTATTGGTGATTCCATTTTCGCCATTATCGCTGAAGAACTTGGATTAATTGGGGCTGGTCTTCTGGTTGGTTTATTCATCTTTCTGTTCTGGCGGGGATTAAAAATTGCTAAAAACGCTCCTGATAAATTTGGCTATCTTTTAGCTGGTAGTATTACGGGCTGGCTCTTCTTTCAGGTTTTTATCAATATTATGGCAATCTGTGGAATGATTCCTTTAACCGGCATGCCCTTGCCTTTTATCAGTTACGGCGGTTCTGCTTTAGCGATTTCTCTGGCAGCGGTTGGTATAGTAACTAATATTTCTAAGTATACAAACTAGAATAATGAATAATGAATCACGAATAAGGAATAGATTTAATTCTTGATTCCTAATTCTTAATTCTTAATTCTGATTCCTAATGAGAATAGTATTTGCCGGTGGCGGCACTGGCGGACATATTTATCCGATTATTGCCGTAGCCAGACAATTAAAACAGGGACAAATACCCTTGGAAATGTTCTTTCTTGGACCAGTTGGTCCTTATCGTCAGGAACTGGAAAAAGAGGGGATTATTGTCAAGTCGGTCCTGGCCGGAAAATTAAGAAGATATTTTTCCATTTGGACAATTTTGGATATTTTAAAGTTTCCTCTTGGTCTAATTCAATCTCTTTGGTATTTGTTTATCCTAATGCCGGACATTGTTTTTTCCAAAGGGGGATACGGCAGTGTTCCGATTACCCTGGTCTCCTGGACATATTTCATCCCAATCATTTCTCATGAATCAGATGCTGTTCCGGGTCTGGCTAATCGCATTGGAGCATTTTTTTCAAAAAGAATTGCTCTTTCATTTCAATCGGCCGGGAAGTATTTTTCTTCTAAAAAAACTGCTTTGGTTGGTAATCCAATCCGTTCAGAGATTGCCCAGATTTGTCTTTCAACTGATTCTCAAGAAAAAGAAAAAGGCAAACAACTTTTTAGCATTTCCGGTCAAAAGCCAATTATTTTGATTTTAGGCGGCAGTCAGGGGGCAGAGAAAATTAATCGATTGGTCTTATCCGTTTTGCCCAGTCTCTTGGAGAAATATGAGGTTATTCATCAATCCGGGCCAAAAAATTATGAGAAGATAAAAAGCTGGTTAAAGCAAATGCCGGTTAATTACCATCTCTTTCCATTTTTGGATGAAAACCAGATTGCCCACGCCTATCTTGTTTCTAATCTAATCATTTCCCGGGCCGGAGCAGGAAGTATTTCAGAAATTGCCGCTTGCGGAAAGCCAAGCATTTTAATCCCAATTCCTAAATCAGCCTCTGACCATCAGAGAAAAAATGCTTTTGATTACGCTCGGGCCGGAGCAACATCAGTTCTGGAACAGGATAATTTAACGCCTAATTTGCTCTTAAACGAAATATCAGAGATACTGGATAATCCGGAATTAGCCCAGAAAATGTCTTTGAATGCCAAGAATTTTTCCCGGCCCCGAGCCGCCCAAAAAATCGCAGAGGAAATAGTTGAGATGGGGAGGTAGTATATGAAAAAAAATCAAGAAACACAAGTTAGGTTTGCGCCGAGTCCGACCGGGCTGTTTAGTATAGGCAATGCTCGGACGGCTCTTTTTAACTATTTATTCGCCAAACAGAACAAAGGTAAATTTATTCTTCGAATAGAAGATACTGATGAAGACCGCTCTGAAAAAAAATATGAGAAAGATATCATAGAGAATCTGAAATGGCTTGGATTAAATTGGGACGAAGGACCAATAAAACAGAGTGAAAGAACAGAAATTTATCAGAAAGAAATTAAAAAACTCCTTGAACAAGGAGATGCTTTTTTCTGCGACCACACCAAAGAAGAATTAAACGAAGAGAAAGAAGAGCAAAGTAAGAGAAAAGAGGCTCCCCGGCATATTTGCAATCGTCCTAATTATGTCATTCTGAAGGAGTCGAAGACGACTGAAGAATCTGTTAACAGATCCTTCGCTGACGCTCAGGATGACAGAGGTAAAAAGGATACTAGAAACAAGAAGGGAATTATTCGATTCCGGACGCCCAAAGGAAAAATTACTTTCAATGATTTAATTCGGGGGAAAGTTGAAATTAACGGAGAGCTATTAGGGGATTTCAGCATTGCCAAGGATGAAAAAACTCCTTTATATAATTTTAGCGCGGTTGTTGACGACGCCGAAATGAAAATATCTCATGTTATTAGAGGAGAAGACCATCTTCCCAATACGCCTAAACAAATCCTCCTATACAAAGCCCTTAAATTAGATGTGCCGGAATTTGCTCATTTGCCTTTAATTTTAGGTCCAGATAGGTCTAAAATGAGCAAAAGGCATGGATCAACCTCTGTTGGTCAATACAAAAAAGAAGGGTATTTACCAGAGGCGATAAATAACTTTTTAGCGCTTTTAGGCTGGAATCCAGGAACGGAAAAAGAAATATTTTCAATGAATGAATTAATCAAGGAATTTTCTCTTGAAAGAGTTCATAAAGGCGGAGCAATTTTTAACATTGAACGATTGGATTGGATTAATGGACAATATATTCGGCAGATGGATTTAGATGAATTAACCAAGAAATGCCTTGAATATTTACCAAAAGAAACAGATTTTGAATACGCTAAGAAAATAGTTAAATTAGAACAGGAAAGAATTAAGAGATTGTCGGAAATAGGGGAGTTAAGTCAATTCTTTTTTAAGGATAAACTAGATTATGATAAAGAACTCTTAATTTGGAAGAAAATGTCTTTAGAACAAGTTAAGGAAAAACTGGAATTAATACTCAAAGAATTAGAAAAAGTAGGGGATTTTGATCAAGAAAACCTGGAATATCTAATGATGCCTCTGGCGGAAAAACACGGCCGAGGCGAGCTTCTATGGCCTCTGAGAGTGGCTTTAACAGGCCAAAAGGCCTCACCCGGACCTTTTGAGATAATGGAGGTTTTGGGTAAGGAAAAGACCTTAGAAAGAGTGGAAGAAGCAATAAAAAAACTCCAAGAATAGGACACGATGCCTATTCCCGGAGCGCGGTGATTCTTGTACTTAAGGGTCGGGAAGCATAGGTTGATCAGAGAATAGATCCTCTGCTCTTTTGAGGTGTTCCTTCGATGTTGATTTATCGAAGGTTCTATTGATGGTCGTTTTGAGGCAATAGGAAAGCGCTTTTATGAGAGCGTCTATCTCGCCGGGAGTGGAGGCAAAAAAAGTTTTTCTCTTTCGGTGACCCTCCTCAAGAGTCGCCAAGGTGACCCTAAAGCGATTTATGCCATTTCTTCTACCAAACCCTATTACTGCAATAGCGTTCATTTTTTTTCTCCTTTATCTTTTTTTTCTGTAAAATTCGTAAACACAGGAAGGACCAACTTCTTCGTTTTTTATTTCTGGTTTCCGAATAGAAAGGTATTGGCTGGCAGCAATTATACTTGCCACCTTTTCAAATTCAAAGAGAGAAACTCTTTTACAGCACTCGGCGCCGCTTTTTGCTAAACAGTGCCATCCCGGATTCTCTCTAACAAAGTCAATGCTGGTAAAGAAGTTGTGCCTGATTTTATCCCCAATTTTAATGGTGATTTTTTTTCTCTTTAGTAATGCTATTAGGACTCTTGCCGCTCTTTTCTTGGTTTCGTCAGACAATTCTACCCCCTTCCTTTTTCTTTCCTTAGATATATTTGTTAATATTATTAAGAACTAGTATAATAAACGTAAACTAGCATGATTAATAGATTGAGTCAATTTAGTTGGCGGTTTTGGGTTTTGTCTTTAACCCCCCTTTTAATATTTCCTCTTCTGAGCCAGGCGGATTTAATTGACGAATTAAACCAACAGATTAAAGACCAGGAAAGCAAGAGAGAACAGTTAGAAAGACAAGCCCAGGAATACCAGGCCATTATTAACCAGAAAAGGGGAGAGATAAATACCTTTAGTAATCAGATTGCCATTTTCAATGCCCAGATTAATAAATTACAGGTGGAAATAAATATTACTCAAGATGATGTTTCTCAGACCAAAGTAGAAATTATTCAATTAGAATACGGCATTGAGGAAACAGGGGAGGACATAATTTACCAAAAAGATAATCTGGCTGTAATCATCCAATTAATTGCCGAATACGACCAAACTTCCCAATTAGAGATGATGCTTCAGAGCGATGATTTTTCTGACTTTTTCAGCCAGATGACATATTTGGATAATCTTCAAAGCGGTGTCCGGGAAAAAGTTAATAGACTTAAAACTCTGAAAGTAAAATTAGGACAGGACAAAGAAACAAAAGAAGATAAGAAAGTTAATTTAGAAAATCTTAAAAGCCAATTAGATAATCAAAAATGGTCTTTAGCCAGCCAGAGGAATTCCAAAGAAGCTCTTTTAGGATATACCCGGGGGGAAGAAAAGAAATATCAACAAATGCTGGCTAATATTGAAGCCCAGAAAAAGTCATTATTAGGCGATTTAAGCAGATTACGCCAGCAGAAAGCAGAAGAATTAGCCAAATTAAAAGAATTACAGGAAAAACCACCATCTCAATACTGGGCTTCAACTAATTGGTATTATCAGCAGGATAATCCGACCTGGGCTGAAACAACTATCGGTTTTAGTCGCTCTGAAATGGGGGACTACGGCTGCGCTGTTAGTAGCGTTGCTATGGTGGCAAGTTATCATGGTAGTTGGATTACGCCGGGGCAAATGGCCAAACAACCAATTTTCTATTACGACCTAATTGTCTGGCCGAGAAACTGGGGGAATATTAGCTGCACTAATTGTCCACCGCCTCATGTTTCAACATTTGACTGGTTCCGCCTAGACAGGGAATTAGGAGCTGGCAACCCGGTTATTATCTTTGTCAGGGCTAATGGCCGGGGAGCAGGCCATTATGTTGTTGTTCATCATAAGACCGATGATGGCAGATATGTTGTCCATGATCCGCTCTTTGGAGCAAATATCTATTTGGACTCAACTCGGGTCTATATTTCCAATCTTTACGAAACTAATACATCAATAGACCAAATGGTCATTTATCATTAAATATTAAAAACATGCGATACATCATTTTTTCAATAATGTTTTTCTTTGTTTCTGCTAATTTTTCTCTGGCAGAAGAGGTCACATCCCCGAAACTGCCGGGAGACATAGATAGCTTTTATCAGGAAGTTCAGAAAGTTAGTAATAAGATTATTTTTCCAGTGAAACAGATATTTGAAACAATTCCTAAAAAAGCCAAAGAAAGCGCTGATAAAATTATGGAAAGGTTCCAGGATAAAGCAGAACAGAAAAAAGAAGAGATAAAAGAGGAAATTAAAGAAGAAATCAAACAAGAAAGCAAAGAACAAGTTCAGAAAAAATCAAAATGGGCAGAGGGGACAATTAAAAAATGGCTCTCTCCCCTAAAAATTAAAATTGAGCAGGGGAGTCAGGTCTTGAGAGGATGGATGGAAAAAGGGATAGATTGGATTAAAAGTTTTTAATAAAAAAAACGATAACCAGAGTTAGGGAATAGGGGAGAGGTTGCCCACAGAAAAATTTGACGGCTATTTAGCCGTGTTATAAAATAGACATATAGTCGCATAATATACCTTAATACACATTAGATATATGGAGAAAAGCAAAAAGCCACTAATTCAACATTTAACTGATTTTTTGGATTGGCTTGATATTGAAAAAGGTTTGTCAAATAAATCCCAGGAAAACTATTCCCGCTTCCTCAAAAAGTTTATTGGTTGGCTAGAAGAAAATAAATTAGAGGGCCTAAGGCCTCACGAGCTCTCCCCCGGCCATATTTGGGAATATCGGGTCTATCTATCACGCCACTCAAAGAAACCACTTAAAAAATCTACCCAGAACTATTACTTAATCGCTTTAAGGTCTTTTTTAAACTATTTTGC
Source organism: uncultured Candidatus Saccharibacteria bacterium (assembly GCA_964594965.1). Taxonomy (GTDB): domain Bacteria; phylum Patescibacteriota; class Minisyncoccia; order Portnoybacterales; family UBA2143; genus CAZQMX01. The sequence continues at coordinate 89,583 of CAZQMX010000001.1, forward strand.
CAACCGGGATATTATTTCTCTCCCCGCCGAAAAAATTAAATTAGCCAAGGATAAAGGCGAAAAGAAGATACATTTTTTAACCATAGAACAGGTAGAAAAATTGCTTTCTGCTCCTGATACTAATAAAAAAAATGGTCTTCGCGACCGGGCTATCCTGGAGAGTTTGTTTTCGACCGGTTTAAGAATCGCCGAGTTGGTTTCTCTCAACAGAGACCAGATTCGTATCAGTCCCCTAGCTAAAGATTTAGAAATTGGCATTGTTGGTAAAGGAAATCGTCCCAGAACCGTCTATTTCTCCGAAAGAGCCATATACTGGCTCGATAAGTATATGAAAACAAGGAAAGACAATGATAGGGCCCTTTTTGTTAATTATCAAGGCAGAAAAGACGCTCCGAAACGGTTAACAGACCGATCCATAGAAAGAAGTCTTAAAAAATACGCTCTTTTGGCTGGATTGCCTGAAAATACGACTCCTCATACTATTCGTCATTCATTTGCGACTGACCTTCTTTCTCAAGGTGTTGACTTAAGATTAATCCAGGAATTTTTAGGACACAGTAATATTGCTACGACTCAGATATATGCTCACGTGACAAGTAAAAAACTTAGAGATGTCCATCGTAAATTTCATGGCGGAAAGGATTTAAAATAGATAAAATAGATGAGAATATCGTACTCCGGGTTAGAGACCTTTTCTATCTGCCCGGCTAAATATAAGTTTCAATATATTGAACGAATTAAATTTCCTAAAATAAAGGAAGCCGTTTTTGGAACCCTGATTCACGATTGTTTGAAATTCTTTCACGAGCCCGGTCGTCTCGCTCCCCTAACCGAAGATGAACTTTTACAATACTTTACCAACAAATGGAATCCGGATATTTATTCTGACCAACAAGAAGAAGCTTTTGCTTTCCATCAAGGAATAGATATTTTAAAAAAATACTTTCTTGCTAATCAAGGAATTGAATACAATATTATTAACCTAGAAGCTCCTTTTGGAGCGCCTATTTCAGATGGCGAGGAATCCCATCAAATTACTGGCCGGATTGACCGAATTGATAAACTCCCAGATGGAAGCTTTGAAGTTATTGATTACAAGACAAGCAAAAAAATGCCCGCTCAGGAAACAATTGATAAAAACTTCCAACTCTCTGTCTATTATTTAGGCCTGACCAATCGCTGGCCTTCAATTAAAGAACAAAACCGACCAGTTAAATTATCCCTCTATTTTCTCCGACACGGCGAAAAACTTTCCGCGACAAGAAACAACAATCAAATTAAAGAAACCCAGGAAAGAATCCTGGATTTAATCAGTCAAATAAAGGGTAGTAATTTTGAACCAAGAACTAATCCATTATGTGATTGGTGCCAGTATCAACCCCATTGCCCTCTCTACAAGCATAAATTTATTACCCCTGACTCCCCTGCTCCGGATGAGAAAAAAATTAAAAGAGTTATCAAAGAATTTTTTGAAATAAAAGGCAGACAAAATCAGGACACAAAAAGAATTGGAGAGTTAAAAGATTTAATAAATCAATACTGCGACGAGAATAATTTAGAACGAGTCTTTGCTGACGAGGGTCAGATCACTCGCCTGCCCCAGCAGAGGTTTAGTTACAATTTTAATCAGGTTAAAAAGGTTTTAGAGCCAATTGGTAAATGGAATGAGATTTTAACTATAGATACGACCAAATTCAAAAAAGTAATTGACTCACTTTCCTACGAAAAGAAGAAAGAAATAGAAAAAACAAAAACCCTCCAAAGAGAGTTTAAGGTGATTTCTGGGAGGAGGAAATGAAAAAGCCCCTGTGCTAATCCTTTTCCGACAAGCTCTCATTGAAAGGGGTTCTACTTTCAGGCGGTACGACTACCGGCCCTACTTCCTTTCAGCTTGAGGTTTTTCAGATTCTCACAGAGGCTAGTAGAAATTCTAATCTATCTATGCCTGAGCGTCAATAGTCTACCGGCCTGTATTTCTCAAATCCATTACAAGGAATATATCCGGCGTTTCTGGCCTTTTCTTCTGATTCAAACCAAATCTGGTTTTCTGATGATATTTTCTTGGCCCAGGGACAATCCGGCCAATGATATTTATTACTATTAACACTTCCAATAAGTCTCCCCTGCTTGCCCGCCGTAGCCTCGGCAGAGGCGGGCTCTGTGGCTTTGATAATCGAAGCGGTGGGATTTTGAATAATAATTGCTCCCTGATTGTTTTGAAGAGAAACCAAAAGACCAGCGCCAAAACTGACTAAAGCAATTAAAACAATTCCCAGGATTAAAATAATATCGGATTGATGGTTCTTGACTAAATTTTTAAAATAAGATAACATAAAAGCATTGCTCTAAAGTTTCAAGGATGCCGTAGGCAGCCGCAGAAAGTTTAGTTAGCAAGGTTTTACCCCGCAGCATTGCGGGGTGCTCAAATTTAATCACTAAATTTTCTTCTTCGCCCAGGGCAAATTGAAAATTTAGATAAATTTCGCATGTCAAAGACAAAATCCGCCGGCTCTACTAGATTAGGCCGAGATTCACAACCAAAATATTTAGGAATTAAATTATCTGGCGGACAAAAAACCAAGCCGGGCAGTATTATTCTCCGTCAAAGAGGAAGTAAGTTTTTACCCGGTAAAAATGTTAGAAAGGGAAATGATGATACCCTTTACGCTATGGCTAAAGGAATAGTTGAATTTGTCAGCAAAAGGATTAAAAGATTTGACGGTTCCCGCCGGATTGCCAAGATTGTTAATGTAAGATAATTATAACTGGAATTGGATTAAAAATCACCCCCTCGGGTGTTTTTTTGATCTGATATCAAACCCTATTTTTTTTCTTTCTTCTTCTCCTCTAAAACAATAATTTTAATACCAACTTCCAGATTATGAGGAAGCTCAATCATAACTTCCCTCTCCCCTAATTCTTTGATTGGCTCTTCTAATTTAATCTGATTTTTATCAATCTCAAATCCCCTTTCTTTTAGTTTTTCAACAATTAAAACAGGAGTAATTGCCCCAAAAAGCTTATCCTCTTCGCCGATTTTTACCGGTATTTCCAGTTCTAGACCGTCCATTTGTTCAGCAATCTCCTGATAGCGAAGTAATTCTTCCTCGGCTTCCTGGGCTTCCAATTCTTTCTGCTCTTCAAGTTTCTCTACCTCTGATTCTGTCGCTAAAACAGCAAGATTCTTAGGAATTAAAAAGTTTCGGGCATAGCCTTTGTTTGTCTCTTTAAGGTCGCCCCTTTTGCCTAGTTTTTCTATATCCTCCAGCAATATTATTTTCATACCTCTATTTTAATACTTTATTTCAAATTTATCAAATTGACCGGTTGCTTCCTGCCAATCAATGTCTACTTTATCAACCTTGGCCAGCATTGGTCCATTCTTGCACCAGTCAATTAATTTTTTTAATTTTTCCTCTTCTCCTTGAGCGAGAATCATAACAGTTCCATCATCTTCATTTCTAACCCAACCAACCAGTCCCATTTTACTGGCTTTTCGCCGGGTAGAATCCCGGTATAGAACCATCTGGACCCGGCCATGAATTTTAAGAACAACCTGCTTTTTCATTATTCAAGTTCTTGTTTTAGAACCTCAAGAGCTTTTTCTAATTGCCGATCCCTCATTTCATCAAAATCTTCCTGAGTTATTTCAACTTCAATATCAGGGGTAATCCCTTCATCATTAATGCTTGTTCCCAAGGGAGTCAGCCATTTAGCGACGGTGATTTTAATACTCGAACCACCCTTCATTTTTTCCAGTTGCTGAACAGAGCCCTTACCAAAACTTTTTCGTCCAACAATTTGAATACCTCTAATATCACGAAGGGCGCCGGCAACAATTTCTGAAGCCGAGGCAGAACCCTCATTAACCAAAACTACGACTGGTAAATCCTCTATCCCGTTGTATCCCCTACTCTTATGTTCATTCTTATCCCCATTGCCAAAGTCCTCAATAATGACTATTTCGCCTTTAGGCAAAAACCAACTGGCAATATCAACAGCAACTTCCAGAAACCCACCCGGGTTATTCCGAACATCAAGGACAATCCCTTTTGCCCCTGCTTTTCTAACCTGGTCAACCGTATTCCTAAACTGACTAATTGAACTTTCGGTGAAATGGAATAGTTCAATGTAGGCAAGGCTGTTTTCCTTCATTTCCCATTTAATAATCGGAATTTTAATTGTTGCCCGGGTAATAGTAATTTCCTTGGTCTCATCAAGTTCATCCCGGGAAATGAGTAAAACAACATCGGTCCCCGGCTCCCCCCTGATCATATCAACGGCTTCATCCAGGGTTAAATCAGCGGTTATAGAATCATCAACTTTAAGAATTTTATCACCTGCTCGAAGACCGGCCTCCTGGGCCGGATTACCTTCCAGGGGCGAAATAACGGTCAGGATGCCTTTTCTAATACCAACCTCGGCTCCAATTCCTCCGAAACTACCCGATATATCATCAAGAAATCTCTTGCTTTCCTGTGGCTCCAGGAAAACAGAATGAGGGTCGTCTAATGATTTCAGAAGCCCGGAAATGGCGCCGTAGACCATTTCCTGACGGTCTAAACTGGCCCGGTCAACATAGTTTGTTTCAATTAAATACCAGGCATCCCAGAATAAGCTGAAATCAATTCCAATATCCTGATTAGATTCTTTACTAGTTAATCCCTCAATTTTTTCAATTGAAGGCTGACTGCTTTGGCCAAAAAAGAATCCGAAGCCAAAGACAATTACCAGAACAACAACCCAACTGATAGTAGAAATATATTTACGCATAGCTTTTATCCTTACGCCATTTAACAAAATATTTAAAGGCGCTGATTAAATGTATCCAAGTATATTTATTAAGCAAGGCATCTAAAAAGCCACCCCATTTTTTGCTTGCCCGGCCGTAATAATGGAAGACCTGGGCCGAGGGCAGATAAACAACCCGATAACCTTTTTGCCAGAATCGCCGGCACCAGTCAGTATCTTCCAGATAAAGAAAAAACCTTTCATCCCATAAGCCAATTTTATCGGCTATATCTTTTCTGGTCAGCATGGCCGAGCCCTGAAGCCAGTCAACTTGTCGGGGAGAAGAAAAATCCTCGCCTTCCATCAGGAATCGGTTCATTCTTTCTCTCCCCCATCTTATCTTTCCCAGAAATGTTCTTCGGGCAATAAACCCTCCAATAGTTGGAAACCGAAAACAAGAATTCTGTGGTAAATGATTAAAGGTCAATAATCGTGGTCCGACAATTCCAACCTGATTGTTTTCTTCAAGATATTCTATCAAACGGGAAATGGAATTTTGGCTGACAAGAATATCAGCATTAAGGAAAAGAATGTATTCTCCCCGGGATTTTTTTAATCCGCTATTAACCAGTTTAGCATAACCAACGTTTTTTTCAAAAGAGACAAATTGGATTTTAGAAAAGTTTTCTTTGATTAATTCCTGGGTTTCTTTTTCAGCTTCGCTATCAACAATAAATATTTCATGTTCAATCTGACCAATACTCTCTTTAATTGATTTAAGACAGAGTTTTAATAGAATCGGGGTCCGATGATGAGTGATGATGATTGATAACATATAGAGGACAATCGGAGGTCGAACCTCCGAATCTGAGGTTCGACCTCCGATTATCTTAATTGAATATGTTTTGACAGGCCTCCTGTATTTTTTCAAAATTATCCTCGACCGGCAGAAGAACATATTCTTCGTTAATAAAGGTCTGATAAAGCAAACCCTTTTCTGAAGTATCAAAAACCCTCTTTCTAATATTCTCAGTATCTATCTCAGAAGACAAATTAATTAAATTACCAATTTGACCCAAACTCATATCGGTTCTAATGCTTTTGCCAATAATATCAAGGAGGTTATAGACTTTGACTGGATTAGCCAGGATCTTCAGAGAAAGGGCTTTATCTTTGGCTGCCATTAAGACCTGTTGCTGGCGTCTCATCCGGTCAAAATCATTGGTTGAATAGCGGGAACGGACATAATAGAGGGCGGTTTTGCCATCGAGATGGTTTTCCCCTTGAGGAACATGAAAAACCCATCTTTCTTCTCCGTCAAAATCCTTAACAAACCAGTTTTCATTTTCTTCCCAACCCTCATTTGCCCATTGAAAACTTTCTTCAAAGGGTTCTTCAAGATAGATATCAATTCCCCCCAGGGCGTCAATGGCTTCTTCCAGAGCCTTGAAATTGGCCCCAAGAGCATAATCAATATGAAGGCCGGTGATGTATGAGATTGTTTTTTTAGCACAGCCCAGTCCTCCCTGGGCATAAGCAAAGTTAATTTTCTTTTCTTTCTCATCACACCAAATGATCGAATAAATGTCTCTTGGTAAAGAAATTAATGCTACCTGACCGGTGCTTTTTTTAATGCTGATTAGGACGATAGCATCAGATAAAAGTTTTCCATCTCCTGGTTCATCTATTCCTCTTGTACCGAGAAGAAGAAGATTAATTTTATCAGGATTATCTTCGGGCAATTCCGGTAGGTCCTTGGCAAAAGGCAGGATTTGAACGCCGTTTTCCCATCTGATTACCTGGCTGACTGTAAAACCGGTCTTAAAAAACAAAATTGAAAGACCGCCCAACAAGAGGGCGAGAATAAAAAGCCAGAATGTTTTCTTTTTTGTCATATTATTTAAACCATTTGGCCATCTCTCGAGAAGAGACTTTCTTGTTTGCCATAATTATTTTTCTCTTTCTGTAAGCCAAGGGCATTTGTTTGAATAAATCCTTAATTGCTTTCCAGGTGTATCTTTCAAAAAGCAAAACATACCCCCAAGAGCCAATTTCTTTAGGCAGGAACCAGGGTAAATGACTAATTAAAACTCCCATTTGTTCGTTTTTAATCTGCATTAACCGTCCGTTCTTAAAAGCCAGATATTTTCCGAATTTAGATACCTTCATTCGTTCTCTAATAACGGCAAAATAGTTTCTGGTTGCATTATCCCCTGCTGTTCTATCATGCCAGGCAATAGCTTTGGGCTGGTAAAATGATTTCCAGCCGTTAAGTCGGAGGCGCCAGGCTAAATCAACATCTTCTTTGTAAGCAAAAAAATCCTCATCAAAGTATTCACCCTTAAGAGCGGTATCTTCCAGGGCCTCTCTTTTGTAGATTGGGGCTGCTCCATCAGCGCCAAAAATCTCTTCAATTTTTTCAAATTTCCCTTCATCTAATTGACCCTGTTCTCGGTTAATAATTCTCCGGTTTTTTAAATAAACCAGACCAGTTGTATCGATAATATGGGAGACATGGTATCCTCTTGAATCATGCGAAGCCGGCATACCCAATTGCCAACGGAGTAATTTTCCCTGAACACTCCCTATTTTTCTATTCTTTTCAAATATTTCAACCGCTTTTTGGATGAAATTAGGATCCAAGACCATATCCTGATTAAGACAAAGAATATATTTCCCCTGGCTTTCTCTGATAAGATGATTATGCCCGGCTGAAAAACCAATATTTTCTGGATAAAGAGAAACTACCTTGAAGTTTTCCTTCTTTTCCTCGGCTTCTTTAAGATACTCAACAGTTTTATCTTTTGAACCATTATCAAGCGCTAAAATCTCCAGATTAGGATAGGTCTGGCTAAAAACAGATTTAAGGCAATCTCTAACATATTTTTCTCCGTCCCAGGTCAGGAGATTAATTGAGACGAGTGGTTGTTTTTGCTCCATAAAATAAGGCCAGATTGGCTATAAAAAACAAAAGGACCTTGTCGTTTAAGAGGACAACATCAAATAGACTATAACTCAAAATCCAGATTAAAGCAAGGAGGAAGAATCCGGCCCAGACCGCCCAGAAACGCTCTTTGCTCCTGGTAAATACTTGCCAGGTATCTTTCAAGACATAGACAAAAATAGATAAAAGAACCACTAGGGCAACTAATCCCATTTCGCTAGCAACATCTAAATACAAACTATGAGATGAAGAACCCCTTTTAGCAGCTGATAAATCTTCATCTAAAACTACCGGGTAATTACCAATTCCAACTCCCAAAAGTGGTTTTTGGGAAATTGATTTAAATGTTTTTCCCCAGATTTCTAAACGACTCTTAACCGAGATTTCGTCAAAATTGAAAATACTTCTTGCCCTTTCAAAGAGAGAAACTTCGCCTACGTCTATTGGTCGGTCAAGCTGGACTTGCTGGTAGAATAAAGTGATTCTTGAAGAAATTGGGAAAAGAAGAAAAAAGATAATTAAAACACCCAGGATTAATATCATTTGTTTTTTCCATCTTTTAATAGATTGGGGAATAAAGAATTTGGTTAAGGATCGGGTTGTCGGCGACCAGTAAAGGAAAAAGAGAATTGAGAAAATGATCAGTGAACCTAAAGCAGCAACCCAGACTCCTCTTGAGCCGGAGAAAATAATGGCTAGCAAGCAAAGAATTAAGAGGAAATAATAAAGGGTTGTTTTTACTTGGTTTTTTAAACCGAGAAATATTTTAACCAAGAAAAAGGGCAAGGCCAGAACACAAAAGAAAGCAAAGGAATGAGAGTCAGGGAAAACGGAAAACATTCTTAGAGTGGCAGGCAAAGAAGCATAATAGGAAAACCAGGTATTGCTGTAGGAAAGCAGATTTGAAAGATCCTGACCATAAAAAACGGGAATGACTTTTCTTGCCCAGAATTGCCAAAAAGGAAAAAGCCGGACAAAAAGAACAGAAATATATTGGATAAAGCCGATTGACAGAGTGGTAACAATGGCTACTGTAATAGCGCTGGGTAATTGAGAAATAATCTTTTTATCTTTTGCAGCCAGGTTTCTGATAATAACAAAAAGAAGAAAAGCATTAATTAGGAAAAGTAACTTTTTCACTCCAGCCCAGAGATCAGCAGCATTAAAGAGGGATAAAACCCCAAGAAGCAGAAACATGCCGGTTAGACACCCAACTGGATAATGCTTAATTTTTTCCTTTAATTTCCAATGATTGAACTTATCTCTTATCAAACCAATAGAAATTCCTTGTTTGAAAAACAGGATTAGGAAAAGAACAGCCAGGAGAACTCTCCAGTTTGCCATTGAATCAAGTCCTTCGGTGATGGGTAATGTAATAAACAAAGGAATAGAAGCAACAAAGACCCAGAGAGAATCTTTCAGAGGACTGAAGATAAAATAGAAAATTAATACGCCGGTCAGAAACATTCCCATTCCTGGAGGTAAAATCCCAAAAACCATCAATAAGATAGTTATCAATTCTGTTAAAAGAATAGCGATTTTTTTAAAAAGGGAAGAATTATTCATAGGTAATAACAGCTTTATGGATGCCGTCTATCTCTGAATTAAAGTCCAAGTAATTACTTTCTTCCACTTTGTTGTTTGTAAAGTTCTCTTGTTGCTGATCAATAGTAAGAGAGATGGCTTTTTTGCCTTCTGGCAGTAAAACATGGAAGTTGGCCTGATTGCCTGAACCGGTATAAATAATTTCAATTTGGTTTTTTTCAGACAGCAGATTCCAGTCATAGGCAAAATATCCATCACTCGCTCCATATTTAATAGTCGCTTTTGCTTCTCTAATTTGAGTGGCGGGCCAGCGAGGAGAAACTTTTACTTTCTGGTAGATCTTACTTAAATCCTCTACTCCGACCAGTCCTTCAATAAAAGCGTTTAAGAAAGCACTGCTTCCCCAGCCGTCAGTAGGTAGCGTGTCTGGGCCGCCAATTCCCGGTTGACCGTCAGGCCAATACCAAAGATAGGTTTTATTCCCCCAGCTTTTGGTCAGAGCAATATATTCCGACAACTCCTGAAATCCATAGGCCTCAAATCCATGTTCAAAAGCAGCTCGGCTCAATTCACCACCAACCAAGGGCATTATTCCGCCATTAACATATTCTCCGCTCTCGTCAGCCGCTGCCGTTCCCCATTTACTGCCTCCGTAATTAGGATTAATGCTGAACCATTCCTGAAAAATTTTTCCTCCTTTCCATCGGGTAGTTTTAATTCTCTCTTGATAGGCCTGAATAACTTTAACTGCCCGGGAATAAGGGACAAAATCTCCCCGGTTTAGATTATAGACATTGCTTAGAGCAAGAATATCGTTGCTATTTTTCCCGGTTGGCGGCGACGGAGGGTCAATATGGAAAAAGCCCTTGTAATGACCGCCACTTCCGTTCCAAAGATACTCATTGCCGTTCTTTTTAAAATTAGCCGCTATTTTCTGCCAATGCCTTTTCTTTTCCGAATTACCTTTAAAGTCAAACATTTCAGCCAATAATCGAGCCGCCTGATACATTCCGGAATTGTCGCCTGAGATAATTCCGAAACTGGTATTTTCATTTATTATCCCTGATCCATCATTCCACTGAAAATCCCAGGTATCAAGAGTAAAAGGCCGTTTAACCAACTGGCGCTGCTCATCCCAACGGTCAGGATGGGTCATGCTGTAATTTAATCCTTTTTCTAATTTCCCTAAATGAGAAAACATCCATTGGTCCTCGCCAGTTGCCTGCCAGGCCTGCCAAACAGCCAAAGTCATTAAATATTCAACATCAGCCTCTACTTCTAATCTGCCTCCGGGGCAGAAATCATAGAAGCTTCCATCTGGTTGTTGATTTTCAAAAAACCAATCTATAATACTGGTCATATCTTCTTCCCAGTAACGAAACCCTTTGCTTTGGTGAGTGTGATCTCTAACCCATATGGGCCAGGTGTCTGGAGAACGATATCCTTTAGCTCCCCGACAGTACGAAATATCCTGTTCCATCCAGGTTTTAACCTGGGGATAAAAACCATCTAAATCAGCTAAGCCAGTATTAACGCTGGTCTCGGCTTCAACTTGAAAATTAATTTCTGGAATAATTTTCTCTTGGTCAACTTCTAAAATAATTGTCTGCTGGCCTAATTTCCTGCCGACTTCAACCGTTAATTGGTCGCCTTCTACTAGCGAGGCGTATTTTTTTGTAAAATAGACCTGACCATCGCTGTCCTCTATTTTTAATTCAACCGGGTTAGCTTTCGGCAGCCAAAAGTTTATTCTCAAATCCTCCAGTGGTTGAAGAACATCTTCTTCAACCCAGAGGGCCCCTCTAATTTCTTCGCCTTCGGAATACTCTCCAAAATCTTCTTGATTGATTGTTGCCACCATTTCCCAGTCATACATTTTCTCAAAAATTTCCGGAGAGCCAATTAGCCGTTTTAGGCCTTTTTCTATTAAATAAACATCCATACCTTCTTCCAAGCGAACTAAATTGGTCTCCGGATAGATGGTCTGATAAATAGCTGATGGTTGTCGGAATTGACTGCTTTCCGATTGATAAAAAACCAAGCCTAGAAGAATGCCGACAACTATTAAGGTAAGTCCGGTAAGAAAAAAGTCTATTATATTTTGTCTTTTGGAAGGAGTCATTTCATCTCAATTTAATCCAAATTAAAAGTAGAATGATTAATAAGGCGGCTATGCTGATATAAATAAAGTAAAAGAGGGATTTAGGATGGTATTGTAAAACAATCCGGTGCTCGCCCGAGGGAACAAAAAGACCCTCAAAGGCGACATCAGTTGGGTAGGTTTCAACCTCTTGGTCATCTAAATAGGCCTGCCAGCCCGGATAATAAACATCAGTTAAAACCAGGTAACCGTCTTTTTGGCCATCGGTAATAATTTCTATTTCATTAGGAGAATAACTAACAATTTTAGCCGGTCGATAAGGGAGGGAACGATTATCAAAAAAGGATAGGTTTTCCGGGTTTTCCGTTTCTACCAGGGCTGTTATTTCTGGTTTAAATGAATCAGTCGAAAAAACATCAAGGGCCTGATGGTAATCCTTGATGGGTTCAATATCAAAAACCAGAAAAGCCCGGGGCACGACCTCTTTGTTTTCGTAAATTTCAACCGATTCGTCGTTATAAACCAAAAGCAGGTTCCTGATAGAAGCCAGTCCTGTATTTTCTGAATCATTCTTGTCCTGAATAAAATACTTTACTCCCAAAAGATTAAAAACCTTATGATTGTCGTCAAAGCGGTTCTTCAAGGCCCGATACCTTCCCGTTCCAGCTATTTCATAGCCGCGAATATCCTGTATTTTCCAGGCAGCATTCTGATAACTAGCCATTCTATAATCACCAATATTATCCTGTAAAAACTGGATGGCCGATGTTTTGGCCTGAACAAAACCTAATCCCTGAGAAATTGGGCTATAAAAAAACAGGAGCAGAGCTAAAAGTAAGGCTACTTGTAAATATTTATTGCTCATAATTACTAAAAGCAAGTTTCTACCCCATGATAAACACGGGGTTAATATTTATTACTAAATTAAAGATTTAGATAAATATTAATATCCTTTTAGTTTCTTTGAACTATCATGCTGACGCATTCTTTCCAGAGCCTTGGCTTCAATTTGGCGGATTCTCTCCCTGGTGACGCCGAATTCCCTACCAACCTCCTCCAGAGTATGAGTAATACCATCTTTAAGTCCAAAGCGCATTTCTAAAATCTTCTGCTCTCGGGGTGACAAATCAGAAAGAATTTCTTTTAATCGATTGCGGAGTAGTTTTCTTGAAGCAACCTGAGTTGGAGTAATAGCTTTTTTGTCTTCAATGAATTCTCCTAATAAACTCTCTTCGCTATCATCGCCAACCGGAGTTTCCAAAGATATTGTTTCTTGCGATATTTTAATAATTTGTCTGATTTTCTCAATGGGCTCATCCATTTCAGCAGCAATTTCTTCTGGCAAAGGGTCTCGGCCAAGGCTCTGAACCAACATTCTTTTAACCTGAGTGTATTTACTAATAGTTTCAACCATATGAACAGGGATCCGGATTGTTCTTGATTGGTCTGCCAATGCCCGGGTAATTGCCTGACGAATCCACCAGGTTGCGTAAGTAGAAAATTTGTATCCTCTCTTGTAATCAAATTTCTCAACTGCTTTAAAAAGACCGATATTGCCTTCCTGAATTAAATCAAGCAGGCTTAAATTTCGACTCCGGCCAACATATCTTTTGGCAATACTAACAACCAATCTTAAATTAGCCTGGGTCAATTTTTGTCTTGATTCCTCATCGCCCTGTTCAATTCCTTTGGCTAGTTTAACTTCTTCCGGGGCGGTTAAAAGAGGAATCCGTCCGATTTCCCTTAGATACATCTGGACATTATCAAAAGCCTCTAATCGAACTGGTGCCTTTTTTTCTTTTTTCTCTTCAGTTGGTTTTTCTAAGAATTCAATTGATTCAACAACCTTAATATTGTTTTCCTTCAACATATCATAGGTTTTTTCCAGGCCGGAAATATCTTCTTCTATCCTCGGGGCTAAATTAAGCAGTTCTGATTCTGTGACAAACCCCCTTTCTCTTCCCCGGACAATTAGCTCTTGGATTTTCTCATCAGTAATGAGCTCCTTTTTTCTTCTGGTAACTTTTTTCTTTGCCGGTGTCTTTTTCTTAACAACTTTTCTTTTAGTTGTTTTTTTAGTTGGTTTTCTTGGCATATTAAAATGCTTGTTTAGTTAATTTATTAAATTCCTGGGTTAATTTTCCTAAAGTTGCTTTATCCTTCTTTTCTTCTGCTTTTCTGATAGCTAGATTCAATTGATTAAACTTATCTTTTAAATATCTCTTTTTTAACTGATTAAAGCAAAAAACAATTTCTTTTTTAGGCTCAAGGTCTTCAATCATGCTTTTTTGGGCTTCGGCCTTGAAGATTAAATGGTCAATTTGATTAGCTAATTCAATCGGCAAATCTTTTCTGAGTTTATCCAGATTAATCTTTTTCTTCTTATTTTTCCTTATTCTCTCGAATATCTGGCTTAACTGGGAATTGTTGAATAAATGACTTGGTTCAGCTTGGCATTCTTTTGGATTTTCAGAACAGGATAACATTAAACCAAGAACATATTCTTCCAAGTTAATTCTTTGTTCGCGCTTATTATCAGAAACCTCTTTAACCGGTTCCTGTCTAATCTCAGAATCGTACCTCATTTTCCCCATTTCTTCAACCAAATCACTCTCTTTAGCGCCTAATCTCATAGAGGTTTGATCAAGCCAATGGGATTGCTCAATTCTATTAGGAATCTTTTTGATTATTGGCAGGACAATCCGGCTAATTTCTTTTTTTCCTTCAACTGTTTCCGGATCATTCCTGGCCAAGGCAGTGGTTAAATAGAAATCGACTATGTTTTTTGACTCTTTAACCGCTTTTTGCCAAAGAGAAATATCTTTTTTAAGGCAATCAGCCGGGTCAGAATTTTGGGGTAAATCAATAACTTTAGCGTTAAAACCAAGTTCAATTGCCAGATTAACTCCTCTTTTAGTCGCCTCTTCTCCGGCAATGTCCATGTCAAAAGCAGTTGCCAGATTATCGCTGTATCTTTTCAAAGTTCTTAACTGGAATTCAGTCAGAGCTGTTCCGGAGCTGGCAACAACGTTTTTAAATCCATTCTGATGAGCCATTAAAACATCAGTTTGTCCTTCAACCAGAACAGAAAGATTTTCTTTCCTAATATCTAATTTAGCTTTGTTTAGTCCGTAGATAATCCGGCTTTTGTCATAAATTAAGGTATTAGGCGTATTAACATATTTCCCCATTCTTTCATCCGGCTTGTTTGGGTTTTCTCTCCCGGTAAATCCAACAACAACCCCATTAATATCAGAAATGGGAAAAATGATTCTGTCACGGAAACGGTCATAGTATTTCCCTTTTTCGCTTTTAACCACTAACCCGGTTTTAATAATTTCATCATTGGGATATCCCCGACCATTAAGAAATTCTAATAAGCTTCGCCATTGAGAAGGGGCATATCCAACCTGCCATTCTTTGATTGTTTCCGGCTTTAATCCTCTTGAAACCAGATATCCTTTCATTTCCTTTCCGGTTCGGCTGGCTTCCAATTGCCGGACAAAAAAACGATTGGCTAAATCAGCAATTTCATAAGAACGGGTCCTTCTGGTTTGCATTTCCGGATCAACTCTTTTTAATTCAACCCCTGCTCTGGAGGCCAGCATTTTCAAAGCATCGCCAAATTCAACTCCTTCAATTTCCATGACAAAATCAAAAACACTACCACCCTTTCCGCATCCAAAACAATGCCAGATCTGCCTTTCAGGAGAAACCATAAAAGAAGGTGTTTTTTCGGAATGAAAAGGACAAGGGGCTTTATGATTTCTCCCCGCTTTCTGTAATCGAACATACCCATTGATTACATCAATGATATCTAACTTGTTTTTAATCTCATCTATTTGTGAATCAGCCATGCTTTTTCCCCTTTAATATCTTATCAACCATTTCAATTTCTCCTAACATTCCTTCAATTAAGTCATATTTCTTGGCTTGCTGGCAAGTTACCCAGGCAGAATCTATACTATCTTTATCCAGTTTAACCCGGCCTGATTTATATGGACAATAAAAACTTAGAATAATCACTGGAATTCCATCTGGTCTAATAAAAGTAATATCTAAAAGATATTTTATTTTCCCAACCTCTAAACCAACTTCTTCCTTTATTTCCCGTCTTAAAGATCTCTCGGCAGCAAAATACCAGTGGTCTTTGGTAGTTTTAGGGGAATTAATATAATCATCAGTTTCCAATCCCCCGCCTGGCACAACCCACTGACCCGGAAAGGCATTCTTATCCAGACTTCTCCGAGTAATTAAGTACTTTCCTTTCCTATGAATAATGGCTGTCAGGGCAATCCGATGTGATTCTTTGTTTTTAATTTTCATATATTAACAAAGTGTCTTTTAATAAACGCTCGACCCGAGCCAGATTTAAGATACTTTTCAAACTTGAAAGCTATGTACTTATCTCTAATCGCAAAATAAAAATCTAACTCCACAGGTAAAATATTTTTCGTTGCTGGTATATTACCTTTTTTATGTCTTTCCAGTCTGCTTTTAAGATTATCTGTACAGCCGACATAATAACCGTTCTTACATTTTAAACTATAAATATAATACACAATTATTCCCCGCTTTCGCGTATCTTCGGCGGACTTCGTCACGCCGTAGCCACGCTTCAGCGTGGCGAAGGCGGAGAGGGAGGGATTCGAACCCTCGATACCGGTAAAGGTATACTGCCTTTCCAAGGCAGCGCACTCGGCCACTATGCGACCTCTCCCTATTTCTTAAAATGCTCTTCTAATTTGCCTTTTATCTTTGCTACCTCATGATGACTTAATTGGTCATGCGGATTATACTTCAACCGATTAATCTCTCTTTTCATTTTAGTTTTAGTCACGCCTCTTTTAAGGGATTCCTGAAAAACACCCTCGACATAGGCTCGTTCTTTAGGTGATAATTGCGGAATATCTTTTATTGCTTTTTTGAATTCATCCCGCTTTATTCTTTTTGGGCTTGGGGAAAATAATCCCATAATTTTACCTTTCTACATCCTCATCCCCCGCAGGTTTTTAATTCTTTTTTCTATTGGCGGATGAGATAAAAACCATTTGGCGACCTTTTTCCCTTTAAAGGGATTGGCAATATACATATGAGCCATGGCCTTATTAGCCACTTTTAATGGAGTTGAATCTTTTGAAATCTTTTCTAATGCCCTGGCTAATCCTTCTGGATATCTGGTCAAAAGCGCTCCATCGGCATCTGCTAAAAACTCTCTTTTTCTTGAAACAGATAATTGAATTAATTTGGCAAACAAGGGCGATAAGATGGCCAGAGCAATACCAGTTATTGCCATAATGGCGGCAAGTTGATCTCCTTCCCGGCTACTTCTTCTTCTCCCGCCAAAAATACTCCATCTTAAAAACCAATCAGAGAGCAAAACTACCATTCCAACTAAAACCACAACAACAGTCTGTAAAAGGATATCTCGGTTGCCAATATGACTTAATTCATGGGCAATGACTCCTTCTAGTTCGCTTTTTTCCAGTTTTTCAAGTAATCCCCTGGTTACTGCGATAACTGCTTTTTCCGGATTTCTTCCTGTGGCAAAAGCGTTGGGTGACATTTCCTCAATAATATATATTTTAGGCAAAGGCAATCCAGCAGTAATACAAAGATTTTCAACAATTCGGTATAATTCTGGATTGTCTTGTTTTTTAATTTCCTTTGCCTTGCTAATAGCTAAAACAATCTTATCTGAATACCAATAGGAGGTAAAACTCATTAGAGTACTGAAGATAACAGCAATAATCAAAACAACTGGACTGTTGAATTGGTAGGAAAAAACCCAACCCAGGCCAATGACAAAAATGAGGAATATTGTCATTAAAAACCAGGTCCGACGGATATTAGCGTCTTTGTGAGTGTATAGGGTGGGCATTATAGAATACTTTAGGAGAAGGAGGAGGATGTTTTTTAATAGGTTATGCGTTTTTTCTTTCAGAACAATCGTTTTTACACCTTGTCCTACCTGAATCTATATTGATCAGAAGCCGAGATTCGCATTTTGGGCAGATATTAGAAGTATCAATAGATTCAATCCATTTGTCGGGATCATACCATTCATTATATCTTTCTTGAGCGGACTCAAGCATACTACCTCCTTTCTCATCCTCCTCTTAAAATATTCTATTTAAAATTCAACTTTGACTGGTTCTCGTTCGGCCTCTCCTCCTAATTCAAAGAAATCTCTTTTAGTGAATCCAAGCATGCCGGCAACCATATTGTTTGGAAATGTCTGGATTTTAGTGTTAAAATCTCTAACATTGCCGTTATAGAATCTCCTCGCTGCCTGAATCTTATTCTCCGTATCAGATAATTCTCTCTGAAGTTCTAAAAAGTTCTGATTAGCTTTTAAATCAGGGTAACTTTCTGCAACAGCAAACAAACTTTTCAGAGCGCCGGTCAACATATTTTCCGCCTGGCCTTTTTCTTCCGGATTCTGGGCTCCCATTGCTTTTGTTCTGGCTTCGGTTACTCTTTCTAAAACTTCTCTTTCATGTTTGGCATAACCCTTAACAGTATTGACCAAATTAGGAATCAGGTTGTATCTTCTTTTTAATTGGACATCAATATCAGACCAGGCCTCATCAGTCCTGTTTCTGAACTTAATCAGGCCGTTATAGATTCCGATTAGCCAGAAAGCTATAACAGCGGCAATGCCTAAAACGACCCATAAGAATATAGTCATATTTTTTTTACCTCGCCGTAGTCCTGTAATTTTACAGGACGAAGGCGGGTCTCCTTATATTAATTCTAGTTTTATTATACTGCCTTTATAATTAAAATCAATGATTGACAAATTATTGTTTTCACCAGGAAATCAGAAAGGCGGCTGTCGTCAAAAAAGATGACAGCCGCCTTTAAATTCAGCACAAGTTAATATTTTCTTACATCATTCCCGGCATTCCGCCGCCGGGCATGCCGCCTCCCATTGGAGGGGCGGCTTCTTTATTCTCCGGTAAATCAGTTACAACTACTTCAGTCGTTAAAAACATAGAAGCGGCTGAAGAAGCATTTTCCAGAGCAGAACGAGTTACCCTAACCGGATCCATAACACCGGCATCAAACAAATCCTGATACTTATTCTTTGCCGCATTGTATCCGTAGCCGCCGGATTTCTTTTTAACTTCATCAGCGACAACAGCGCCGTCTAATCCGGCATTTTCAGCAATTTGTCTTAATGGCTCTTCTAATGCTCTTTTTAGAATTGCCAGACCAATCTTGGCATCGCCTCTGACTTTAACTTCATCCAATGCTTTTAATCCTCTGATTAAAGCAACGCCGCCGCCCGGAACAATTCCTTCAGCCACAGCAGCTTTGGTTGCGTTAACAGCATCTTCAATTTTAGCCTGTTTGTATTTTTGTTCTGATTCAGTTGCAGCGCCGACTTTAATAACAGCAACCCCACCGGCTAATTTAGCCAAACGTTCCTGTAATTTTTCTTTATCAAAATCAGAATCAGTT
This sequence comes from uncultured Candidatus Saccharibacteria bacterium, assembly GCA_964594965.1. Classification (GTDB taxonomy): domain Bacteria; phylum Patescibacteriota; class Minisyncoccia; order Portnoybacterales; family UBA2143; genus CAZQMX01. The sequence continues at coordinate 108,371 of CAZQMX010000001.1, forward strand.
TGTTCTAATTCTCTTTTAATTTGTTCAATTCTTCCTTCAATTTCTGGTCTTTTACCTTTACCTTCGACAATAGTTGTGTTTTCTTTATCAGATAAAACTCTTCTTGCTCGGCCAAGTTGTTTTAATTCAGTTGTTTCCAATTTCAGGCCAACTTCTTCAGAAATGACTTGGGCTCCGGTTAAAACAGCAATATCTTCAAGCATTTCTTTTCTTCGGTCGCCAAATCCAGGAGCTTTAATTGCCAAAGCATTAAAGGTTCCCCTTAATTTGTTAACAACTAAAGTTGCTAAAGCATCGCCATCAACATCTTCGGCGATAATAGCCAGATCTTTTTTGCCGGTTTGGCTGACTTTTTCCAAAAGAGGCAAAAGTTCCTGAATGCTGGAGATTTTTTTATCAGTAATTAAAATGTATGGGTCCTCGTAATCAGCCTGCATTTTCTCCGGGCTGGTAATCATGTAGGGAGAAATATATCCTCGGTCAAATCTCATTCCTTTAACAGTTTCTTTGGAAAGCCCAAAGGTTTGTGACTCTTCAACGGTAATGACGCCGTCTTTACCGATTTCCTGAATAGCCTCGGCAATTAATTCGCCAACTTTGGAATCTTCAGCTGAAATAGTTGCTACCTGGGCAATTTCAGATTTACCGGATAAAGGCTTAGCCATTTTCTTTAAATATTGAATAACAGCCTTAACTCCTTCTTCCATTCCTTTTTTAACGGATAAAGGGTTAGCTCCGGCAGCGACATTTTTGAGTCCCTGGGCGACCATGGCCTGGGTTAAAAGAGTTGCCGTTGTTGTTCCGTCACCAGCCAAATCATTGGTCTTTGAAGCAACTTCTTTAACTAATTCAGCGCCAATATTTTCAAACTTATTCTCTAATTCAATTTCTTTAGCAATAGTTACTCCGTCATTAGTAATTTCCGGAGAACCAAAGCCCTTGTCTAAAACAACATTGCGACCCTTGGGGCCCAATGTCACTTTAACGGCGTTAGCTAGTTTATCAACGCCTTTTTTTAATTTCCTCCTTGCCTGTTCGTTATACTTAATTTGTTTAGCCATAATTTTATTTATCTAAAACCGCCAAGATATCCTCCTCTCTGGCAATTAAATACTCCTTATTATCAATCTTAATCTCATTTGGACCGTATTTAGTAAACAAGACAATATCGCCAACTTTAACGCCGACGGACTTGTTTTTTTTGCCCGGACCAACGGCAATAACCTTGCCCTGTTCCGGCTTTTCTTTATCAGCCGTATCAGGCAGAATAATGCCGGATTTAGTTTTTTCTTCTGTTGAAATTGGTTCAATTAGAACCCGATCTGCTAATGGTTTGATGTTCATGCTATTCAAAAAACAATAAACAGTGAACAATGAACAATAACAAACTATTACTCAATGCCTCCTATTTATTGCCTGATTTATTCTATTTTAAGCGAAGACGAATAAAAAGTCAAGGATTTAGTCCTGAATCCTCCTCCTGGCCTAATTCTTCAAATCCCAATCCCTTCATTTTAAGATTGTATTTTTTTAAAACTTCTTTTTCAGGAGAATCAGGATGGAATTCCAATTGATTATCATCGAAAACAACCCTTCCCCCGGATTGATAAGTCAAAGGATCTTTTTTAATTCTTTTTTCCTGGAATTTTCTCAGAATTGATTCGAGCCAGTCCCCTATTCTTTCATTAAGAAAAAATTCTCTTAACCTTCTGGTAAAAGTAAAAAGAGAATTAAGTTTAATTATTTTTAAATATCCCCTTTCTTTCCTGGGGCAAAAGGATAAATATTGATTAATCCATTGATTAGCTTTTTGGAATTTTCTGTAAATCCCCTTTTCAATTTCTAAAATTGGAACTAGATGAACATAGGTCTGGGCATTATACAGGCTCCTGAAAGGAATTTTTAATGAATTATTAGTTAAATAGTGATTAAGACAGATTCGGTCCTGGGTTAATTTCCCATGGCGGCGCTGACCGATTAAATGGCAGAAGAGAGTGACTAATCCCCGGCAGGTCCAAATCCTTCCTGATTTCGAAATGATTAACAGATCAATATCCGATTCTTTTTTAGGATTATTCATTGCCAGAGAACCACTAATGGCAACCATTCGGACAAAAGGGATAACTTGAAAGGCCCTGATTATTCGTCTGGTCTTTTTGTATTTTCTATCTGCGATTTTCTGTTTTTCAATTCTTTGGTTAATAATTTCTTCTCGGTTTTTGAGGAAATAGAATCCGTTTTTCTGTTCAATTAAATTATTTAATTCAGAACTGTTTTCCAAAATTTCTAGAACCCGACCAAGATTATTTCTTTTTTTTGAAATTAGATATTTAAAAACTTCAACCCCGGTCAAAGGTCTTTCTAAAACATCGTAATAGACCAAAGTTGATAAAATGGATTTTTCTAGACTATTCATATTTCTATCATAACTTATTTAAAAACAAAGAAAAAGCGTTGGCCTTGAATTTTAATCAATCTGGGACCAACGCTTTAACGCTCGCATAATTTTTTATGGGAGAAGTAAGCCAGTTTTCACCATTGATCGGAGCTCTTTGACAGACATATTGTTCCATCCTGCTTGCAACACTAAGCGTTGACGCTCTGCATCAACGGTGTCTTTAATGCTTTCAGGCGCATTCCCAGGAATCGGCTTTATTTCATCAAGTATTCCTTCTATTAATCTAGCTTTTTCTTCAAATTCGCTCATAATTCCTCCTTCTAGTTAAAGAACCCTATGCTTTCAATCCCAAAGCCACGGCCTTGGCGATTCTATTACTAACCATTGATTTCCTGCTTTCAATTACTTTAATATTCTTAATCTCTTCTAACTTAACCTTATTCTTCTTCAAAAACCGCTCAATATTCAAAAGCAGGGTCTCTGATAATTGATAAAGACCCTCCCATTCAAAACTATCTATTTCTTTTTTATCTTTCTTTAGAACCAATTTTGGTTCTTTTAATAAATCAATAATTAAAGTCATTTATATTTTTTAATAAAATAGTTTCTTTTTTTTCTAAAAATCTTAGCTTGGTTAATAATTTCATTTTCTGTTTCTTTCTGGCTTAAATCAATGGTTTCTTTAATAAAGGAAGATACCCGGCCAAAATAGAGATAACCTAGTACTTCTAAAACCGATAATCTTTTTGAGGTTTTTTTGTATTCCAGAAGAAAATCATAGACAATTTTAGACCATAAATCTGAATTAATTGTTTTCTCTTTCTTTTTACTAATCTCTTTTAATTTCTTGTAAACCGAAGGAGAAAGAATATTTTTAGATTTTTTAATTGAATGATTAAAATTATCCAAAAACAGTTGATTGAAAAAATATTCATCAATTTCTGTTTCTTCTAATTGGGGCAGTTTTTTTCCGCCGAAAAGAGGGATTTTCTTGGTTTCAACTTCCTTTTTTACCCTTCCCCGATAAATCATTCTAAAAAGAGTTTCTGAGACCTGAAAAAACATTAAACCCAGTTTTGGATTAGAAACGTTATGGATTTTTTCTCCTAAATTTACCTGGGCAATTTTCATTTTATCAAAGAAAGCGGTTAAAGTCATAAAGATATCAATGCCGTACTGATGGGCGGTTTTAGGCCATCTTTTTCTAAGCCAATGCCTGGCCATTTGATTGGAAAAAGCAAAATCGCCGCCAATTGGCTGTCGAATATCAAGGCCTAAAAGTCCGTAAATCAAAGGATAAACTAAATTATTGGTAATAGTCGCATCGGCCCGATGTCGAGCATAATATGGGACAACAAAATCGTAGTCGTCAAAAACCGGTTGAGCCATTTTTTTAATCCAATCCGGTTGAATGCTTTTCAAATCAGAATCAAAAGTCATTCCAACTTCGGCTTTTAACTTTTTAACCATTGAAAAAAGATTATGGAGATTATATCCCTTGCCTTGCTTATTCTTCTCGGTTGAAACATAAATTAGAGGAATATCCTTTTTAGATTTAAAAAAGACCTCCTTGGTCTTATCAGTTGAATTATTGTCCAGATTAATAATGACGCACTTTTTTTTAAGAAAATATTGCTCTAATCCCAAACTGGCCTGTTCAACAACATGACTAATGGTCTTTTCCTCATTGTATGAAGGAATACCAACAATAATCTCTGCTTTTTTAATTCTGGAAGGATTAGATATTTTCATTGTCATTTTTAACTTTTTTAACTCCCCGGCGATAACGGCAATAATCGCAATCTTCAGATGCCGGCGGAATTTCTTCTTCCGTTAAGCATTGATGGGCCGCAGTAATGGATTTATCTACCCAGTCACTATTCCCCTGATATGGTATAACATGGATATCAAATTCCAACTTCTTATCAAAGGCCTCTTTGTCTTTTTTGCCGTTGGCATAGACAAAATACCCGGTATTAGAGACTTTAAAATCATTTTGCTTAAAAAGCCATTGATAAATTTCCATCTGTCTTTTGTATCCAATCTGCCAATCAGCATCCAAGTTAATTTCTCCATCTTTGGCTGTTGATTTATAATCAACAATAATTAATTCTTTTTCTGGATTAATCCAGATATCATCAATAGCGCCGGAGATTGTTAAATCAGTTTTTTTATGAAGACATTGAATTCCTTTAAAATTTTCTCTCCACTCATCCATTTTCTGATGCTGGAATGGAATTGCATCAATCTTGTAATGCTCCATCATTGGGTGGGGTTCTCCATTAGCCCGATGAATATCAAATTCTTTTTTTAACAAAAAATCAACGGCTGAATTAAGAGCAAAAGGAAATCCGGGTGGCCGGGCAACTCCTAATCGGTTATCAAGATAAAAACAGCGAGGGCAATCTAAAAACAAATCCAATTTAGATCGGCTTAATTTAAAATTATTCTTCTGATTGGGATTAAAGAGCCAATCAGGATGTTTATGGGGTTTATAGTACTGAGACATTATTTCTCCTGTTTTTTAGGAATGACCAGAACGGCGAAGAAATAGAAGAAGATGCCGGGGAAGAATCCGGTGAAAATAGTGACAAAGAGCCAGATTAATCTGAAAATGACAGGATCAACTTCGGTATATTCCCCCAGCCCGCCGAAAATACCGGCAAATATTTTATTTTTCTCACTTCGATAAAGTTTTTTCATAAGTTCATTATATCAAATTCAGAGGAATAAAAAAAGGCAGGTCAGATAGAGCTGGTTTGGGAGTATTTTTACTACCCTCTAATGTCCCTGTAGGGGGTGACCTGCCTTATTACAACGCTTTCGCAGAATTTTGGGAAACACCCGGCGGCGACATTTGCGCCGGACACAAATTCCTTACCCCACCTCTGCGTTACTCTTAAATTAGAAAATACTGAGCATCCTGTCAATACTTTTTTATCCACAACCCAAAACAGAGCGGCTAAAATGATTACCCCTCCAATAAAAAAGATAATTCTTTTCATAAAATTACTTTCCTTTGATTCTTAAAAATGGAGCAATGAAAATTAATCCGTATCCAGCCCATAATGACCAGAGCTGAAAGATTTCAGTATTAAAGCGCATTGTCACGAAATAGTCTAGGATAAGACCAACTACAACCCAGACAAATCCATAACCCAAAGCCGAACCCATTGAACTTGGCTTAACTTTTTTAGCCAGAAACCAGGCAATTAATCCAGCTACCAGAATTATGAGTATTTTCATCCAAAGAGTTTCTTGGTATGTATTCAGAACTGCTGAAACAATAGCAAACATTAAAACCCAGATTAATACTCCAAAACCAATTGCTTTTTTCCAATCCATATTATCACCTCCTTTCATTTTTAAATAATTTATCCCCACCTAAAAAGATTCTTTTTAAGAAAAGGCCAGGTTGGAAATTCCAAGTAATGCATAATATATTCCTGAGTAATTTTAGGAATTCCGGCGATTAGTAGGATAATAATTAATCTTTTAATATTGTCGGTCTTAAAGTTGAAAAACTTTTTTAATCCGACAACTAATAAATAGAAATTCTCAAAGATATTAGGAGCTAAAAAGACCAATTGTCTAATCTTGAATATTTCAAAAGCGATTATCCCTAAAACCCGCCAGGAGAAAAGAACCGCTGCTGTTCTCCGGGCTAGAACCTCCTGCCACTTAAAAGCCATGTACATTTCAAAGCCCAAATAATAGGTATCAAAGAATTTATCATAAACATGGTAATTTCTTCCCTCAAACCATCCCCAGCCAAAAGCATCCATTAAAACCACATCAGAAATATCTCCTAAAATCACTAAAATAGCCCCCCAGAAAGGCCAGCGCAGAATTGTAAAAGGCACAAAAAATCTAATTAAAACAACAACCAAACCAGCCATAAATTAATTAAAATTCTTAGCATCCATCTCAATCCAGTCATTATCTATTTCATCCCACTTATATGCTTTCATTTTATGAATTTTCTCATCCGGGCTATAAATGTATTCAACCCCGGTTTCTCCGCCAAGTCTTTTTTTGGAATAACTTGTTTTTCTATCCAAAACCAAGGGACGGATAATAAATTCCAATTTTACCCTTCCCATTGGTCCCTTAAAGATAATAGCTTCAATATCTGTCCCACCCTGTTCATCAAGGTGTTTTTTCTCATGTTCTTCAACCTCAAACTTATCTTTAATATCATTAACCAAATTGTCCCACTTTTCAGGAAGCATATATTTATTCTACTATACTATGACCTTATTTCCAAACTACAATCATATTTTTCTCAATTTTTGTGATTGGCAAATGATCGCCGGTTGGATAATCCCTGATAGCATTATACATTACATCCTGATCATATCGATACAATTCCCCTCTTTTTGTCCCATTGTCGTTGACAATAAATTCCTTGGTATTAGAATCATATCCCCGGATTATTAAATTATGTCTTTCCGGGCCGGGAGGGGTATAATATGGATTATTTAATAACCGGCCGTTAGTTGGAACAATAACTGCATTCCCTTTTTCAATTTCTTGAATAATATCACTTAAAACAATATTTTTTTCAACTCTAACCCGACTATATCCAAAATATCCTTTGATAATTCTTTCCATGGTATCAAAGACAGAAGTATCAATAAATCCGCCAAAATTATCTTCCTGATATTGAGAAATAGCTGCTATTCCCTCCTTGGCAATTTGATTATTCAAATCCAATCCCCTTGCCCAGTAAATTGCCATTAATGAAGCCGCTTCTTCACAACCATCCTGGTAAATTGGATTATCCCATTCTCCAAGAGGCGCCTGGGGAATAAAAGGAATATCAAGTAATGGATATTCTTTTTCTTCTATCTTTTTCTCTGGTAAAATCCCTTTCTTTATGTCAGGACTTTCCAATTTCTCATTTAAATCAGAAAAAGACTCATAATCTTTAATTTCTTCTAAAGATTCTTCTGGAGAATAAAAATAGACCACGGCAGCGGTTAAGATAATAAAAAAGATGATTCCTATTCTGTATTTAAAATTGCCCATAATTCATCCCGGCCCCTTTTGGTTTTAGCTGAATAAGGAATAACCTTATTCTGGCCAACTTTTTCCTGAATAATTTCTAAATGTTTGGCTAATTGATTCTTTTTTAATTTATCTACCTTATTCGCCAGGATAATAAAGGGATACTTATTCTTATCCAACAATCCCAACATTTCCTGGTCAAATTTACTCATTCCAACTTTAGCGTCAACAATTAAAACTATTTTCTTGAATTTAACTTTAGAACGGAATAAATACCAGAGAATCATTCTTCTGGTTTTTTCTTTTTGCTTAAGGGATGCCTCTAGAAATCCATAACCGGGCAAATCAATAAAATAGAATTCCTTGTTAATTAAAAAGAAATTAATCTGTCTGGTTTTCCCGGGAACAGAACTGGATTTAACCAGATTCTTTCTCCGAACCAGGGAATTGATAACGCTTGATTTGCCAACATTGGACCGACCAACAAAAGCTATCTGCGGTATTCCATCCTCCGTAATCTTATTCGTCCCAGTAATTCCCTTAATAAATTCAGCTGTTTTAATTTCCATAGTGATTTTATCCTACCAAAAAACCACTGGATAATCCAGTGGTTTTTTAATCAATTCTACCTATTTATTCCAATAAATGGACTGGCTTGGCCCCAATAGGTTGGGACTTTACCATCCCATTTTTCAATCCATCGTAATTCAACCACTTGCGGATTAGCCCTTAAAGCTTGGGCTTCAATTTGAATTGCCTGGGCCTTTCCCTGGGCTTCTGCAATTTTCTGTTCAGCTTCAATCTTAATTCTCTCTAAATCCCTTTCGGCTTTTAGTTTTAACTGCTCGGCTGTAACTTTGGCTTCAATGGCTTCATTAAAAGCCGGTGAAAAATCAAAGTCAATAATATTGAATTCATCAACCAAAATATCTCGTTCTAATAATCTTTCTGCCAGATTTGCTTTGATTTGATCTTTAACCACTTCTCTCTTGGTGATTAACTCTTCAGCGGTAAATTTGGCTGTGACGGCCTTAACGGCTTCCTGGATGGACGGAGAAATAATTCTGGAGTTATAGTTTTTTCCAACCTCCTGCCAAATTTTGTTAACCGAACCTGGAACTAAATGATAATTTAGAGCAATCTTAGAAGTCACAATCTGTAAGTCCTTGGAAGAAGCTGTGGCCGGAACTTCATCTTTTTTAATCTTAACATCCATTTTAACTACCTTTTGGATAAAAGGAATTTTAACATAAAGGCCTTCATCAAAAACCTTATCCTTGACCGCTCCAAACTGAAGTAGAACCCCCCTTTCACCAGCGCCGATTGTTCCAAAAGCGCCAAAAACAAGGATTAGGATGATTAGGGTATAAAATATCCGGGAAATAATTTTCTTTTTATTAATCTTCCTTATTCTCTCATTGATTTCTACAATTTTATCTGGATTCATAAAGTTCAGCGAACAAATAACAACGAACAGCAAACAATATTTAATCGGGTGCGATTACTTCAAATAATCATTTTGTTCATTGTCCATTGATTATTGTTCATTGATTATGCAATTATCCCTCCCCGACCTTTATCCTATTATACCAAAAGTATTACTTTTTGGAAGGAAAAGTAAAATGTCCATGAGCTACCACCCACGGACATTTAAAAGATTGTCCTTAGAATTAATTCCCTTAACTTCCTCCAGGCCGAGACGATTTATCTATTTGGTGTGCCCTTTCAGTTATCTCTACTATCAGCTCCGCTGCTTTTCTTGGGCTAATTTTTTTTAGAATAGATTTCTCAACCAAATCAATCTCTCCATAGAAACTAGCTATGGTTGTGATAAAGACAAGGATATCAATATCTGTATTAAGAACCTCGATCGCTTTTATTTTGGCGGTTTCTGCCTTTTCGTCAACCTCTGAGACAGTCACGGTTTCTATGTATGCCTCAACAAAGTCAATCAAACCCGATCTTGCTTCAGGACTCAGCGACCTTGAATACAATTCAGTCATTTCCTCTCCTTTCTTTAATTAATCCCAAGTTAAAATATTAAAGAACCACCATCTTATCCCAGCCTTCTGGTAACTTACCCGCAGGGTTTAGTTGGCATTGGCGCGCTTGGAACGCCATGTTTAATCCACTCTCCATCAACACAAATCCAATCATCTTCACTTCCTCCAATTAAAAACCTTAGCGCGAAAGCAAGGACAATAATTGCTAATATTAAAAGTGGTATTTTATATATCCTCCTCATTGTGTTTTTAAGTATATCACAATATTTATTAGAAATGAAAGGCGGCTGGCAGAACTACTACCAGCCGCTCTTTTAAAGATCTTGTGGGAACTTATGGAGGAATACTTGTTTGGATTTTCATCCTCCACAACTCATTCCCCATAAGAAAGAACTCGGTCATTGGTACTTCTTGGACAATCACTTGCCCAGGGATGCGTTTAGATTTTTCTTCTTCCAGTAGTTTTATCACTTCCCCTGGCGGCAGCACCCCTCGCGGGAATATAAATTTTCCCAATCCAAGGTATGTCTTAAATCCCAGACGTCCACTAACATCCTCGGGTTGAGTGACAATCTCCCATTCGAACCCTTCATCAGGTACCGGCAAGTTATCAAAGATCTCCTTGAATCTTTCTCCCAAATGGCCCCTTGCTACCAGAGATGGAGCTAGCGTTCTAGGTTGGCTCAATTTTTTCTTTCTTCCGGTGTCAGGAGAAAGTATTTTTATAACCCTCCCTTTGGCGTTGAAGAATTTCCGGGTTTTTGCCTCGAAAGACATGTTGGTTTTTCTCGCCTTGTCCCGAATTGATGTCAGTTCGGCTGATTCTAGGTTTCTTTTCACCCATTTTTCAAATAAGTTTCTGGCTTCGTGAGAGGATATTTCCCCTTTTCCGATTGGATGAATCTCGTTTGTTTCCAAGATTACTATCTCGTATCTGGCCAATTTCCAACCGCTTGATCCTCTTTTTCTCTTTTTTTTTCTTTTTGCCTGGTCCTTTCCAATCCGGCGAGATAACCTCCAGGCGTGAAGTTTTCCCCGTGCTACTGACCTTCTTCCAGATTTCAACCGACTCATTCAGTCTCTTGGCCAATCGAGCAGCTTTTTTCCTGGCCTTGCCTATAGGAATCATTCCTATTGATTTAGGGGGAATAGACTCAGAACGCAATTCCAGCTGTGGTAGCCTTGGCCAAGACCAATTAGCTCTTTTTCTCGTTCCGGTCTTTTTCTTAACCCGAGCAGTTACTTTGTCTTTTTCTACAACAGGAGGCTCTGTGACAGGTTCAGTGGTTATTTCCCTTTCTTCTACAACCCTTTCTTCTACGACAGGCGGCTCTGTGGTAGGTTTTTTTGCGTTCTCCTGTATAAGGAACGGCAGAGCAGAAAGCTCTTTCTTTTCCTTATCATCACCGACTCCTTCTCCGAATGAGAGCAATAATTTGGGGTCGTCAGAAAAATCTTCAAACACAAATTTAGGGCTTTTTGAAATAGCGTCTTCTCGACCGCCGGATTCAGTAATGATTCCGTTCAATGATTTTTGAGCCTTTCCAGTGATTCCATCTGGGAAAAAGTCACACCCTAGACAAAAAATCTCCCCCTCCCTTTTTGCCCCAGCGGATTCTTCGCAAATCCGACGAGCAATGCAATTTGACCCAACTTGGGTGTTTCTTTGTCTAATTACTTTTAACCATTCTTTAACAACAGGATTGCCGATGTCTTCCCCATTTTCGGCTGGCCAATCAATAACAATAGATTCATCTCCTAGGTCAATGGTTAATCTGGATACTGAGTTAATACAGGCCTTATATTCACTCATAATCTCACCTCCCTTCTCTCTGAGAATTTTGGTTTTTGTTATATGATTTATTATTTAAACAGTTAAAGAGCTTTGATTTTACCTTATCCTACTATATCTCTGTCGTCAACAAAATCTCTATCTCTATTCCATCAAAAAACCGTCCCTTTGGCGATTAAATTCCTTGATTTTCAGAAGAAAATGAGGTAATAAGAAATTAAGTAAACAGTCCTTTAAATCCAAAAAAACAGGAAGCTGAAATGGAAAAATCCAATAGCGAAGTAGAAAATCTACGCAGAGAGGTAAAAGACCTGCGTAGAGAAACAGAAAAACTACTTTCTGATGTTAGGTACTTATCTATAGAGACCGAGAAAGCCAGAAGAGAGAATATAGCGTTAAGAAAGTATTTAGAAAGAATGATTATATTCTTCCTTCAGACTTTGTCAGAGAATAATAGACCTCCTACCGTTGCAGAGCTTATTAAGAAGACTAGAGTGGATATATATGACCTACGGAGACAATGCGAATATTTCCCTAGTTACAATTGGTTCGTAGAAAAAGCCGGTCTCACCCCAAACAGGAGGTCTTCAAAGAATTTCTAAAAAAAGAACGCCAAAACCAAGGCGTCTCTTTTTTTATTTCCACCAAAAAATCGTCTGTTTGGTAATTGAAAAATGAGGAAGGGCAAAGCATTGATCGCTTTGCCCTCATCTCCTTATCTTTTGGTTTCTTGAACGCGAACGCGGGGAGATTTCCTATCAAAAAACCCGCATTTTGTTAATCTGTCTTTGGAGAAAAGAATCATTGTTCGCTTCCCCCAATTGCACAAACCCATAATCCTGCTTTCTTTCTTTGTCGAAGACCACCAACGTTGCCCTTTCCTAGAAGCGTCTATCTTTCGGATAATTGCTATAGCTTCTTCCTTGCCCACACACCAGGGGCATTGAGGGCAACTCTTAGTGAGGTACTTAAGACCCCCCCCAGGTATATTCAAGGGGAATCTCAATCTTTTTACCTAAAACATTCTTGGCCTTTTCCCAAGCCATAATCACCCCCATATGTCTATTAATTTTTTAGAGAACTATCCTCGCTTCGTTAAATTTAAATTCGTTAAATTTAAAACAGAATAACACCACTATATTATCCTGTCAAATTACCCCCGCACCAACTTAAAGTCGGTTATCGCATAGCCGACTTCTCATTTACTCGTAAAGTGCTTTTTTAATTCTTTCCTTAATTTTCTCATGCCAAAAACTATAATCATCTAATGATTCCGGTTTTATCCAGGCATAATTCTGATGCTCATTACTTAATTTAACTTCTGGCTTGCCTTCAATGCGACCGACAGAAACACTGATATAGGTATCGCCACTATCACTCATATCAACACTAGATACTTTTTCTATTACAAAATCCTTAATTCCTGTCTCTTCTTCAACTTCACGCCTTAATCCTTCTTCTAGTAATTCGTCTTTATCCAATCTTCCACCCGGCAACATCCACTTACCATCTTTTTCTAAAACTAAAATCTCGTCGTTATCATTCTTTAAAACAATATTCTGATCTATTTTAAATAATTTATGTTTTATTGAATTTTCCATAATTCCATTCTACTCCCTCAATCTCTCTTTAATCAAAGTATCTAAAAACTGGCCAAATCCCATTCCGGCGGCTTTGGCTGTTTCTGGATACAAACTGGTCATGGTCATGCCCGGAATAGTATTAACTTCTAAAAAATAGACCTTATTATCCTCCTCTGACCAAATAAAGTCAGCTCTGGCCAAATCTCGACAACCCAGCGCCTGAAACGCCTTAACTGCAGAATCCTGAACTCTTTTCTTAATTTTTTGAGGAATCTTAGCTGGACAGACATGCTCACTCCCTCCATCTTGATACTTTGACTTGTAATCATAAAAACCAGCTAATTTAGGAATGATTTCTATAACCGGCAAAGGACGGCTTGGATTATTGCCCATCACCCCGACAGTCAATTCCCTGCCTTTTTTAAATTCCTCTATCATAATCTCCGGACCGTATTGAAATGCTTTATCAATGCTTTTTTTCAATTCTTTCCTATTATCAACTATTGAGATTCCAACTGAAGAACCTAGCTCAACGGGCTTGACCACCATCGGCCAGGAGAATTCTTTAATTAATTGAGGTAAATTATAATCCCCACCTTTTTTTAAAACTCGATAAGGGATAACATCAACCCCAACATCTCTGACAATAACCTTTGCCCTGGGCTTATTCATTGCCAAAGCGCTGCCCAAAACATCAGAGAACATATAGGGCACACCCAACATTTCGAGCATCCCCTGCAATTTCCCATCTTCGGCATAGGGACCATGAATTATTGGCAAAACCAAATCAATTCGACTATTCCCGGTCTCCCCTTCAATAATATTAGTCAAACTCAGATTCTTATCAGAAACACTGACCAATTTCTGCGACTGAGAAACACTTATCCCACCTTCCTTCGAACTGCCATCACTCAATTTCAAATACTGACTTCCCCTATCACCAATCAACCAATTCCCCTTTTTAGTAATAGCAATCGGGATAATATTATACTTTTCCTTATCCAAAGCATCAATTACTCCTCTGGCTGAGGACAAAGATACTTCATGCTCATCCGACTTCCCCCCAAACACAATCCCTAAGTTTATTTTCCTGGGCATAACCCGGTCTCCTTGTATAAGTTAATACTATCAATTTCCTATCCTCTGATAAACCCTATTAACAACCCCATCAATGGATAGATTTTTATCTTTAATAACTATATCAGGTTTAATCCTTTCTTCTTTTGGAATACTATGCCATAGATGATACATTTTTTTGATTGGCTCATGATTATTCTCTCCTCTTTGTTTATTTCTGCGAATATGTTCCTCTAAATCGTAACTAATTTCAATTACGAAACGCTCTATATTTTCTACTTCTTCTAATATTTTATTAAAATATTCTTTAGCAAAAAATCCTTCGTCGATAATAATATTATCAAAATTCTTCAGTCCTTCTTTAATCTGCCTATTGATTTCCTTAAACCATAATTCCCTCTCATCATCATCTTTACCAAAGACAGATCCAGAAATTTGTATTTTAATCTGATCAACTTCAATTACCTTAGAATTATCTAATTTCTGAGCAAGTTTCTCTGCTGCCGAAGTTTTACCTCCTGCAGGATGACCAATAAAAATAATTATTCTTTTCATGCCCTCATTCTACCAAAAAATTATTCTGTTACAACCCCTTAATATCCCTAATTAATTCCGGGAACTTTTCCTGGTTAAAATGCCCCCTATTTTTAAATATTCTTCTAACAGCATTGGGCAAGGCCTTCTGATACTCCTCCTGATGGCCAAATGGAACAATTGAATCATCCTGGCTGTGATAAAGAAAAATTCTACCACCTTGCTTATTTAATCCAGATAGGCTTTTTGGCAAAACAAAACCACCGAGAGATTCTTCCATCCCCTCTCTATCATACGGCGGCGAGATTAAAAAAGTTGCCAATATTTTCTTTGAAAACTTATTCTTAGACAAATACTTGGCTAAAAATATTGCCCCAAGAGAATGACCTAGGAGAATAAGGTTTTTATCTAAAAGTGGCTCTATTTTTTTAAGTAAGATTTCCCATTCCTTATACTTAGAATTCATTGGATTAGGCATCCTAAGCAACAAAACATCAAATCGCTGACCAAGTTTTTCTTGTAGAGAACTACTCCATCCATGCTTCCTATACCTATCCAAGTCAATCTTAAGATTCTTTAGATGTAATAAAGATTCTTTATCTGTATCAAAGGTTGTTCCTCCGTGGATAAATACTACTTGTTTTTTCATGTTTCCATTCTACCCCTTCAAATCTCTCGGGGCAAGTAAAAAAACACCCGACTTTATTTAATCTAAAAACAGAAAACCCACCAAAGCAGATTTTCTGCGGGTGGGCTTCATTTTCTTATCTTCTATAATTATTCTAACCGGAACAGGTTCTGCACAAATCTTTACCCCGCTTTTTCCAGCACGAATTGCACATCGGTTGTTCGCATTTTCTACATTCATAAATATGACCAACACACATTCCGGCATTACATTCAATACAATTGGCCACAACCGGCCTGTCATCAGATTCGGCACAAGAAACACAACCAGACATAGCGTTCTCCTCTCTGTCTTTTGATTTGATTCCTCCAAATGTTGAAAGTAGAATTGCACACATTATTAATGCTGTCAATATTTTACCCCCTAACCAACTTCTCCAGCCAATCAATAGATTGATTCTCCCTTTTCCACCATAGGTCTTCCCAAATGTAATGAACTGCAATCTGCCTATAATCCCCATATCTCTCAAAATACTTTAATAATTTATCAACTGAAACTGGATTTTCAGGATTCCGCTTAAAAAACAATTTTGAATAAATCTTTTGTTCCCAGGGAGAAATATGATTAAAAAAGTCAAAATGATGGAAGACGTCAAATAAGAGATACCAAACTGTAGCCGGACCTACTCCATATAGTTTTAATAATTCCCTTTCCTGAGTTTCCCTCTCCTGCTGACGCAATTCAAATTCATTAATTAATCCTTTTTTAAAATATTCGTCTATTTTTTTAATTGATTTAGCCCGATAACCAACCTTTAAAGCCCGTAATTCTTCCTCCTCGACTTTATCCAAACGACCCGGTTTCCAAAAAACCCAGAGTTTTTTCTTATCAAATTCAAGCAGGGTTCCGTATTTTTCTAATAATCTCTGATACATTTGAATTGACCGCTTAACAGTAGCATTCTGCAAAACAATTCCAATAATTAAGTATTCGTATAAGGAGTTGGGATGGCCTGGTCTCATTCCTTTCCATTTTTTAATAATTGGCCCTAAAATCTTATCATTTTTAAATTTCTGATAGAATTCCTTTAAATCAAGATCTAAATTAAATCGATAACGCATTTCTTTAATTAAAGAATTAACAAATTGATGCTCAAGTTTTTCCTTAGCATAGATATCAAACCTTATTCTCGGCTGATTAATTGTTCCTTTATTAGTAAATTTCAATCCTAATTGCTTTCCCTGCCAAAAACAGGTCTGCCAGCGAATATTTGGCAACCAAAAACCATCGCCAGATTCAAAATGATCCGGCTTGTGAAAAGTAGAATTAAAGTCAAAAGGCGCCAAAGGCACCAGTTTTGTTGTTTTGATTTTTTTGTGGGGCATTGTCCTTGGCATTACTCCTCTAAACTTAACTGGCAGTTTTGTGTCTCTTCGCCAGTTTCAGGATTCCAACATTTATAGGCAACTATTATTTCGTTTATCAAAGCACTTTTATTTTCAACAGATAGACCAATATGAAATTTAAAATGATTATTTACATTTAATAATTCAACCCAATCAGCAATTCTAAAATTTTGAGCATCGGGATCATACGGTAATCCTGGCAAATAAGAAACTGAATTTAAGGACAATAACGCCTCTGTATAATTTTCCCTATTCTCATGCAATATGCTTTTGTCTCTTAATATATGTCCACCGAAATCATGAGGATCAATATAGACGCTATCCCACTCATTATTTATTGGTTTGTTATTTTTACTTACCCTTATGTAAAGATACCCACAACCAATCTCATCGGGTCCAGTTCTACCAACCATCGAATCAATACCGCCAACAAATATTCCATTCTGGGCATAACTATATTTATTAACAACAATCTTTAAATATTGTCCCTTATTTAGTAATTCTTGATAGCCATCAAAACTTTGTTTGCATTCGGGCTTATAGATTACAATTTCTTTTTCTTCAATAATTTTTTCGACCACTCTCTCGATTTGCTCTTTGTCCATATTCTTATCTAAAGCATTAGAAATAGCGACAGCGCCATACACGAAAAAGGCCCCCACTATTGCCATTATTGCTACTCTTTTTAACAATTCTGTATTTTCCATAAATTTGTTTATTTTGATTCTCGAGAATCAAAAAAATTAATAAACCACTTAATAGAACACTTAATAACAAGACCAAATAATACCAAAAAGCTTAAATTTATAAACAGCCTATGCACCCAAACAGCAAACCAATCTGTATAATCCTTATAAAATGTACTCGTGTTATCTGTTCCAGTAATAATACCTTGGGCTATAGTTGCCATAAATATCATTGTTATTAAAATAGGCAAAAAACCAAATTGAAACGCTATAACGACCCCAAAGAATGCCGCCATAGAATAGAATGAAAGAATGCCTACTTTCTCTCGATCGC
This sequence comes from uncultured Candidatus Saccharibacteria bacterium, assembly GCA_964594965.1. Classification (GTDB taxonomy): domain Bacteria; phylum Patescibacteriota; class Minisyncoccia; order Portnoybacterales; family UBA2143; genus CAZQMX01. The sequence goes on from CAZQMX010000001.1 coordinate 125,822, forward strand.
TATATTGCCTATTTATCTTTACAGAAACTCTTGGACAAAAAGAACCAAGTAGTATCCAAAATAAATCGTCGATTAACTTCATTTTCAAATTTTCTTCAAACTCCTTATTTATCGTAATGTACTAATTTAGCTTTTCCGATGCAAATTGAAAAATTTTTTCAAATTTGTTTAAGGTTCCTTTATTTAGGCTGAAATTTTTACTATTAATAAAAAGATCCTGTATTGCAGTATTAAATTTCGATTTATTAAAATCGTCTCCCTTTTTATGTCCTGGAAATAAATTCTGTATTATTTTTAATTTCTCGTTATCAGTAAATAGATTTTCGGTTTTAAAATCATCTAATTTATCGTCAACATCTTTCAGTGTAAAAACTTTTTCCTTTAATTCAACACTAACATCATTTATGTATCTTTTTTGTTCTTTTTTCCCCTGGCTGTCTGCATCAAACACAGCTAAAAACTTTTTATTCCATGATAAATATAATCTAAAAAGATTATCGTATTTCGAAACTCCTGTGCCAGGATAAAAATTCAAATCAAATTTATCAGCAAAAAATTTACTCTGAACATATTTAAAAGTATAATAATCGTTTTTCCCTTCTACGCATACTATCTTTGGAATTTGTTCTAGATCACTAGGACAATAATGTATAGAATCTAATATGGGCTGGAAATAGTCTTTTTCCTCCGGATGATTAGCAACAAAGTTTTTGTATAATATTGCTTTTATATTAGTTTTACTTTGACTAAAAGATTCATCGTTTTTATAATTGATCGCTTCGTTCTTGATTATGTAAGTACCTGATAAAAATTTTGGGTTAATTAAATGATGACTATGCGTGGAATAAATCAATTTACATCTATCAGTAAGTTTTTCAAATAAGTTAAGTAATTTTTTCTGTGAATATTGATGTAAATTGCTTGCAGGTTCATCTAATAAAAACAACGTTTCTCCTTTGTCGCCTCTTCTTTCTTTTCTGAATTCAGTAAAAATTAAAAAACTAAAAAACCATCGAAAACCAAGGCTTCTATCTCTTATATAATATCTATCTGCTCCTTGCCTAATTTTTATCTCTATATAATAACCATTATCATCATCGCCCGTTATCAGCTCAATTTGTTTATTGCTTTTTTCAAATATTTCTTCCCAACTCCCAAAGATTTTACTTGTCAACTTGTCACTAACTTGCCCCAATAAAGAATCCAAAGACTCTTTGTCTTCGCTTTCGCTACTTTTTAGTCTGTTTAAAATATGTTTTCCAACTACTGAATTATTATTAACTGAGTTCAGTATATCTTGTAATACTGCTCTATATTCTTCTTGTTCTGGGCCTTCGCTATCATATTTTTCTAAATAAATCTTTTGTGGAAAATTAAATAAAAAGTTTTCGTAATAGACAATTTTAGGAAAAAGCCTCTTTTTTATTCTGCTAACAACCTTAACCCACTTAGCATTATCCTTATCATATAGATCGCCCTCTTTTTTAGCTCTTTCTTTTTTTCCTACTAATTCTATTCTCCATGTAGGTTCTGGAGAATCCTCGCTGCATTTTGAGTCTTTAAATTTATATTCCTTTGTATAGGTTATCTGCCCAGCATTCTGAGTCAAAATAAAACGAGATTCTTCGTCATTTTTTTCATTACAAAACTCTTTAATTTTCTTTTCATCTGATTCGTCTAATTCTAAAGTTACCGATATAGATATAATACCTTCAAAATTACCCTTTCTACTTTTATGTATCATCTCATGTGCTCGTCTTTTTGGAACATTATTATGTAAAAGATTTATAGCTTCAAGTATTGATGTCTTGCCACTTTCGTTTAAACCAACCAGTGTAAAAATATTCGCACTTGGTAATTTTGTCAGATCAATCTCTATTTTTTCTATACCTTTATAATTTTCGATTGTAAACTTTGTGTATTTCATAAATTCTATAATATAAAATGAAAAAGACGCAGCTAAACCACGTCACTTGTTGGGCGCCCTACCTCCTAAACCCTCCACCTGGTTTTTGAGGTATTCTTTCATATTAAATATATTATATCATAAACAATTAAATTTTTCACTTATAATTTAATTCTTTTTTATCCTTATTTTCGAATTTTCTTCAAATCTTTTATTTAATTATAACCTTTTGTATTTCGCAAAATAATCATCGATCTCTTTTCTTAATTCTATCCCAACTCTTTCAAAGCAATCCAACAAATCTTGGTATACGCCATTTCCTCCTAAAAAATCCCAGAATTCATTAGCAACCTTTAGTTCTTTTTCTAAATCCAACATTCCAGACATTGTCCAACGACTATATGGTTTCGGCTCATATGGATTATATGGAATCGCAATAAGCGTATTTATTTTCGCCTTTGGATCTTTTGCTAAGATCACAGCAGCCCATTCTAGTAAAGTTCGCTTAAATTCTTTGAACCCACCTTTATTTGGCTTAGCGGTTTTTATATCAAATAAAAATAATTCTCCTGTTTTATTTTCTAAAAAAACATCAACTTTTGTTAATTTTACCTTTCGCATTGTCCCCCTTCTACAATTTTTTCTAATTATTTCTATCTCCTTTAGTTTATTTGGCTTTACATCAGCGGATGTAAGACTATCCATTATTCTCTGAATTACAATCTGCGCTGATTCGCTTATATTGTTTCCCGCTTCAACCTGAGACTTCGCAACCTTAAACTTATTTTTTGCGAGAGCGACAGCTACTGGTTCAAAAATACTTGTACCAAAATTTGTATTAAGAGAATGGACAAAAGAAAATAAAGCTAGCCTATCCTTTCCTAGTAATCTTGTGTGAAAAGGCATTGAAGCAGGTTCTGGATTATAATTTTGAAACTTTTTTCTCAAAGCATTCTTTAAAACTTGCTCAACTTTATTAATTTGTTGTTTTGATAAAGTCATGGTTTTAATTGTTATTTATTTCTAATAAAGTAATAAATACTTTCTGAGAATTTAGCATTATCGCGTTCAGTTCTCATAAGAACTGGCCTATGATAAATCCTCTCTATTTTATAACCGCAAGTATCGGCAACTTCTGAATAAAGATTATCTCTATCATTAACCACCACAAATACCTTTGCTTTTGGTTTTAGGAATTTATTAGCATTTTGGAAAACAGCTATTATGTCCTTTTTGTACTCTTCTTTCGCCTCCCTACTTCTTCCTTTTGATGCCGGACCAATTTCCTTAAATCCGTTATCATCAAAACCAAATAATTCATAAGCGTAGCGATGCTGATCATGGTAATCAATTAAGCCAACATACGGCGGAGATGTAAATATGCCATCAAATTTTTCTCCTTTATACCCATGGACTCTTGAAAAATTAATTTTTCTTGAGTCACCCTGAATCACCTTTATCGCTGCATCTGTTCTTAAACTGTCAAATTCTTTTATCCTCTTTATTGTATCCCAACTATAACGATTAATAAACTTTAACGCTTCATCGACTGGCCGACAAGTACGACGATGCTTTATACAGTAATATGGACCCCTGACCGGTTTTGTCGGACGAGCTAAATCATAATGAGTTATTAATCTAGCACTTCTAGCCGCCCGGCTTAAAATAATCTTGAGTAGATTCTTGCACTTATAATCTTCTAATTGTTCTTTATAAAAAAGGATTTCTTGTAATGCCCTATCAGGTAGCCAAGTATTAAGATATTCACTATTTGTTTTGTAAACTTTTTTAACTCTACTATTAGAGTTTATTTTTTTACTAAATTCATGAGTTTTAAAAAGAATATCCTTTATTTCTTCTTCTGCCTGAGGAATATTGTATTCATGTGTCTTAATTCCTGCTATCAAACAATTAAAGAGTGAAATCTCTACTCCAACAGAGTTCATTCCCAAAACATTGCCTTCGATTAAGGTGGTGCCAGAACCCATAAAAGGATCCAAGACGTAATTACCTTTTTTAAAATACTTTTTGAGAAAAACTTCCACCAATTGAGGAATAAATTTGCCTAAATAAGGATGAAGTCTGTGAACGTGTTTTGTTCTTTCATATTCCCTAACATTAGCAAAAGACAAATCGACTCCATTAAGAGATGTTTCAAACTTTGTCGGAATTTTAGTTTGTGTCATATCTTTTAAATCCTCCTCCTATCCCCCTCCCTACATTTGCACCCCTCCCATATATCACCTAACAAAATACTTGGCATTGTCAGTAAAATCATTAACTTGGGTTTTTTGGGGGAAAGCTTCAAATTTTATCCTTCTATCTTCAAGTATTTCTACTAATACTACTCCATGGGATTGAGTAGATTCTTTTGCAGTTAGGGGTTTGATTAAGGTTTTTCTATCCCAAGGCTTGTTGTTAAAAAAATACTCCAAATCAACTAATTCATACTTAATTAATCCAGAATCTTTGTCTATTTCTGCAGGATCTGGAGAATTGCCTTTAACAGCAAATTGTCTTGATTTGCCTTGGAAAGTACCAATAGAAATCATTACCAGGCTAGGGTCAATATGATTATAGACAAAACTTAGATGTCCAGCCCAATATCTATCAGGATTAACACCTTGATGACCATTAGTGTTTTCTTCAAACCAGGTTCCGACTAATTTCCCGTCTATATCGTAATCAATCTTCCCTCCAACAGGTTCAACTGATCGGACTGATTTAGCCCTCATCTTATTCCTAATCTCATCGTTAAAATAGTTAAATGGATCTTGAACTTCAGAATATCTAGTACTCCTATAACTATCAGGATTGACAAAGCTATTGACGACTTCTTTGTCAAAAACATTGTAATCAACACTGCCTTGATAAGTTCCTAGAATTTGTCCAGCTTTAACATCCAAATAGATAAACTTAAACTCCTCATCCCCTATTGCATCGACAATTTGATCAATCGGATTATCAACATGAATAAAATGACTTTCCATCGTACAAGTATGTTTAATTGTCATAAGATAATCATCGACAGGTCTTTCATTCCCAGGGTCTGTAATAGAGGAAGTCATATGTTGAACAATGGTTATCGTGCCATCAGCAGGGGCATAAACATTGACTTCTCCAATGCCGGTATAGTATTGATGATCAACAGGAGTTACATGCGAGTCTCCCATTTGCCCAAGGGGGATGATAAGGTCAATTTTATCTAAATCAACTGGCGGATAATTAAAAGTAATTCTTTTTCCTTTACAACCGCTTTTATCAACAAATCCAGATGTTTCTTCAGTTATTACTCCTTCATTTTTCGGTTCCCCAGTTCCAATATCTCCATCTTCATCAGTATAGTTGGCGATTGAAATAAAGATGGCTAAGGCAAGAATAGCAGGAACAATTAAAATTAAAATTCTTTTCATATTAATAAGGCAAATCCTTAACTTAATCATATCTTTTTTTACTAGCTCTGGCAATTAAAAAAGCCCGTAAGGTGGAGCTTATACCATTTTTGGATCGAAAATCTCTTTTTAATTATGACTGAAGGGATCCGGTTCAAACACCACACACTCAACAACTGGTTCTGGTGTTTTTTCGTAACTCCCGGGGTAAACCTCTCCCTGAGAATGGCATGAGTAACAATCGCAACCATAACCATGCTGTCCTCCAGGAAGAGTTCCTTCCATCCCCCCATGGATTCCCACTGACATTAACTCTATGTTCAGTTTTTCAAGTTGAGCTTTTATTTCTTTGGATTCAGTTCGTTGTGCTGAAAACAACGAACGAACAAAACGAATAAAAACTTTGATATTTTTGAACATATACCCCTCCTTCATTAAAAAGGTTGATTTCAAGAACTAAAAACAGAGTAGCATAAGAATACTATTCTGTCAATGCGAACTCCGTGGATAAGATTCGGACCTATTATTTCAACTAATCTCTATTCCCACCGGACAATGATCTGAACCCGAGACTTTATTTAAAATAAAGGATTTTTTTAATTTAGGGCTTAATTTCTTTGAAGTAAAGGCGTAATCAATGCGCCAGCCAAGGTTTCTTTCTCTGCAATTCCTGTAATATGGCCACCAAGTGTAATTTCCTTTTTTTTTGATTAAATTCTCTAAAAGTACCAGTAAATCCTAATTGAACTATTTTATCTATCTGTTTTCTTTCCTTTTCGGTGAACATAATATTTTTCTGATTATCCCTCGGTCTGGCCAAATCAATTTCCTGATGAGCAATATTAAAATCACCAATTAGGATTAAATTCTTATCTTTGTTTCTTTTTAGGAGATTATAAAGCACGCTATAGGCTTCTAATTTGTAATCCAGGTTTTCTTTTTGTCTGCCGCCGTGGGGTAAATAAAGATTAATTAGGGTGAATTTAGGAAAAGTTAATTTTAAAATTCTTCCCTCACTATCAAATCTTTTTAACCCTAATACATATTCTACTTTTTTTGGTTTTTCTTTGGTATAGACGGCAACGCCGGAATATCCTTTTTTTTGAGCTTGGTTAAAACAAAAATGATAATTTTTAAGATTAATTAAATCCTGAGGAATTTGTTCTTTTTGAGCTTTAATTTCTTGGAGACAAACAATATCTGCTTTTGTATTTTTAAGCCATTTTAAGAACCCCCTCTTAGCAACAGCCCTAACTCCATTAACATTCCATGAAAGTATTTTCATAAAAATATCCTCAAATCATTGACAAAATACATCTTACGTGGTAGTATTGTGATATTGGACATTACATGCTGTTGTTACCCAAAGAGCGCATTAGACGCCTTGGTGATAACAATAACGTGGTCCTCTTTGGAAGACAGTCCCCAGGTCTTTCAAGGGTATAATAAGGGGTTATCAAGTGGGATTTCGCCACCTACTTAAAAAAACATAAACTGGGCGGCCCGTTCGCGAATCTTCGGAGTAGCGGTGGGGCTTTTTCTTTTTTTAAATCCCAAATTCCCTCGCTACCTTAATCTGAATCATTTCTTCCGGATTAATTTCTTCCAAATCATTTCCAGGGAAGGTTTGAATAACCTTAATTCCTTCAATATCAATACCAATCCTATCAGTTGAAGCTGGAAAAGGGTCTGCTGTATTAAAATTTGGTTTTAATAAGATAGTTTCGTTCTCTTTAAGAAAACTATTAAAACCACCAATCTGATTGACAGATTCTAAAACAGATTCTTTTAGATTATTAACCTGTATTTTACTGACCATACTTTAATCATACTTCTCTAGATATCCCGGGTTAATTGAAAAGGCCGACGCTTTAACACGCCGACCATTGTTATTATTATACTTCCGGTTGAAAAAAAGTCATGCCGCTTTTTCCGTCCTCCCTCTTTTGTATCCACAATACTCACAGATAATTTCTTTGGACTCTGGGATGCGACACTGGGTAAATCGATAAGGACAGGTATTTGCCTCTGAGCAAGAATAACAGTCTTTCTCTTTAGAATCAATAATACACCCGATTATTTTCCTACATCTCGTGCAAAGAACAAAATCACTCTTCATTTCTACCTCCCTCCCGTTTAGGCAAATGATTTATTTCCTTGGAACAATGGAGAAACTATCAATTAAGAAAATAATAACAGAATTTATTGTTTTGTCAAACATATTCCTAATTCACCCATTATCAAGTATAATTTTAAAAAGATCTTTAAAAACAGAAAACGAGGTGAAAAAATGAATGAAGAAGAGATTCTTATAAAATATAGGAAAGAACTAGGAGGGCAACCTGTTTTAAGCGAAGAAGAAGAAAGGCCTTACATCATAAGAGCGAAAGAAGGAGATGAAGAAGCAAAATTAATATTAATAAAAGCCAATTTAGGAATAATTTTAAAAGTAGCTTTGATAATATGGATGAAAAATAAAGATAAAATAAGGACAGCTGTAAGTTTTTTGGACTTAGTTCAAGAAACGATAATTGGATTCCTTAGAGGAATAGAAAAATTTGAATTCGAATTTAATCTCAAGCTATATAAACATGCCATTAGTTGGGCAAGGGCATCTGCCCTTAAGGCCGTTCGAGATGGTAAATTCATTTTTATCCCTCAGGAAGCAGAACGACGAGCAAGAGATTTTACCGAAGCTGAGAATAAGATGCTTGAAGAATCTGATGAAGAGCCTTCGTTTGAAAAAATTGCTTCTGAAATGAAAGTTCCTATTGAGACTGTCAAAAGAGCTTCAGAGACTCGTATTCTAAGACAGCCCTTTCCTTTAGGTAAGCCCATTTCCAATAAAAGAAACAGCGATAATTCCAACGGAAGAAAATCTGATCAATTCCCTGATCAAAGGATTAACCCGGAAAAGGCTGCTCAAGAGACAAGCCTTGGAGAACAACTCAGGAAAAAACTTTGCTTTCTTAGTCCCCGAAAAGAGAAGGTTCTCCGGATGCGTTTTGGAATCGGAGAAGATAAGAAAACACTGAAAGAAGCAGGAAAGGAACTTAGAGTAACCAGGGAAACAATTAGGCAAACCGAGGCCAAAGCGCTGAGGAAATTACGCCTCGAAATTATTCAAATTAACAAAGAAAAATTAAGTGATTACGTATAAGAAGGATTAACGAAAAAGTTAATCCTTTTTATCATTCAAATACCCCCCTAATAATTTATTCAAATGCTCAATATATTTCATCTGGTCAGTTATAGAATTATTAACCTCCAGAGCAATAATTTTCCCAAAAACATACTTAGGCAAAGTGATTAAATAATCAAAATCCTTTAAATCAGAAATAGTATGCTTATCCTCCATTTTATCCGGATTATAACCATTGCAGTGATTACAAGCAAAATTAACTTTTCCCCTTCTTTCAAAAGCATAGGCCGCTTCTTCACTCCCCCGGGCAATAGCTGACTTAAAATGAGATAAATCAATACAAAACCCGCCAATTTGTCTAACCTTAACATCTTTATCAATTTTGCCATCATAATTCATTTCCAGATAAAGCTTATCTTCATAACCCTTCCAATTATCCAGAATATCAAAATGTTCTTCATGGATATTAAAATGCTGGGTTTTAAAGTTTTGCATAAAAAACTCAACATCAGTTTTATCAGTATCGTGCCTTAAATGAACAAAAGGAACTTTTTCAATAACTGACTTTTTAAGGAATTTATATAAATGAGGCCTTTCTTTCTCATTAAACCATTCAACAAAAACAGCAACCTCCTTTATTCCAAACTGATTAATTTCTTTTAATTGAGATTGCCAGTCAATGCCCTCATGACCGGTAATACATGGATAGATTTTAAAGTTTCTCATAATACTTTTATCATATCTTGGATTGTATAAAAATGAAAGCCGCCCGGGTCGTGTTGACCAAGGCGGCACTTTACCCATCATATCTCCTTCCTAGAAAGTAAAAAATGGAATCAGAAATTCAGAAATTAAGCCTTTAATTTTCGGGATTAACTGAGGGAAAAACAGATGAAAAAAAGAACACAAGACCAGCCCGATAGAAACCAGCGACAGAGCCGCTACAACCGGCCTTGCTATTCTCCAATCTTTCTCTATTTCCTCATTTAACCTTAGTAGCCTAAATTTTTGTTCCATGGGCCCTCCCTATATAAAGTTTTTAAAGCAACATTATTATTTTTCTTTATCATGCCTTATTGGGGTATTTTAGTCAAGAGAATGAGGTAATGTGCACAGACATATGGCGGTTTTTCTCCCCGGCCGGTAGGCTGGGAAT
>CAZQMX010000002.1:0-114191 GCA_964594965.1 uncultured Candidatus Saccharibacteria bacterium
TATTCCCAGCCTACCGGCCGGGGAGAAAAACCGCCATATGTCTGTGCACATTACCGCAAGGTCTTGACATTTTAATCCTAATGACTTAAAGTCAAATCAGTGTAAGATTCCTAATAAGTTTTTCTTTCCTTATGCGGTTAGTGTAAGTCAAAAGAAAAAACTGTGCGGAAAAAGTCGACTTACAAAATAATAAATCGTACAAGGAAAATAATGAGTAAGAAATTATATGTTGGTGGTCTGAATTATGACACCACCGAAGATGCGCTCAAAGAAGCCTTTGCTAAGGCCGGTACCGTCGAGTCAGCGGTTGTTATCACTGACAAGATGTCTGGTCGTTCAAAAGGATTTGGTTTTGTCGAGATGTCTTCTGATGAAGAAGCTCAAAAAGCCATGGAAATGTGGAACGGTAAAGAACTTGATGGTCGAAGTTTGACTGTCAATGAAGCCCGTCCAATGAAAGAGCGTCCACAAGGTGGTTTTAACAGAGAGTAAATAAGACTACTAAAAAACACCCCCGTACTGCGGGGGTGTTTTTGTTTCCAATGTTTAATAACAAGCACCTTCAATCATATCTTCCGGGAAATTGTAATCTTCTAATTCTAAACAAGTTGGGGTACCATTGCCGTCAAAAACAATCTGCCAAAGATCATTAACTTTGGCCGCTAAAAACATGCCGCTGTTCTCTGAACCGCCCGGCTGGAAAACAACGCCGCCTTTAGCATGGTTTTCAGTTTTCTGTTCAACTGATATTTCCGTCTGAGAAACCTTCTTATTATGCTTTTGAGCCAGGGCTTCCCTAATTCTTTTTTCATCAGATATTTTTGGAACAAGAGATTTATCCAAAAGAGCGCAAGTTATCTTAACATCCCTGTCGGTTGTTTCAGGTTCGTATTTTTTATCATCCGGGTCAAAATCACTGAAAATACCTGATGTTGTGCAAACTAAATTAAAATTATCTTTTCGATAGGCATTATGTTCACCAAAAAAACTACCCATTCCATTATACTTATCATCCTCAAATCCTTCCTTTTGCATAAAAGGTCTGATTTTCTCAAAATCCTCTTTCTTAACTTCATCAGCGCTTATCATTAAGGCTGACAGAGTTAATGTTTTAACCGCTTCTTCATCCTCAACCTGCCAATTAAGTTCAATTTCTTCTGAATCAGAAAAGTCAATCTTGGTTTCGTCTTCAATTGAAACAAAAAGGTCACTAATATAGTCGGCGCAGCCTTCTTCCCAGGGACGAAGGCATTCCTGTTTTGCTTCACACCAGGAATAGCCGGCGGCAATTAAACAGCCTTGTTCGTCTTTATCTCCGCCAACTATTTGTTCTTCTTCAATTGGATTTTTGGAGATGTAGAAAGCGCCTCCAACGAGGATAATGAGGATTATGACTGAAATAATATCTCTTGTTTTCATATTTTTTGTTTGTTTAATTATTTAATGGCAGCCCCAAGGAGAATCGAACTCCTATTACCAGATTGAAAATCTGGCGTCCTGACCGTTAGACGATGGGGCCATCCTTTATTAAGACTACGGCCCAGCAGAGCCGTATTGTCTTTATTCTACCCGAAAAATTGAAAAATATCAAGCAGTGGGGTAGGATAATAGCATGACTATTCTAGGAATTGAAACATCTTGTGATGATACCAGTATCGCCGTAGTTAAAGACGGCGAAATTTTATCTTCCGTTGTTTCCTCCCAAATTAAAGTTCATGCTCCTTATGGCGGAGTTGTTCCTAATCTGGCCGCCCGGGCACATTTGGAAAATATTGGGCCGGTTTTAAAAGAAGCGATGAAAAAAGCCGGCAATCCTGAAATTGATTTAATTGCCGTAACAAAAGGACCGGGTTTAATTCCATCTCTTTTAGTTGGCGTTAATTTTGCCAAAGCCCTGGCATATAATTGGAAAAAACCGCTGCTTGGAATAAATCATCTGGAAGGTCATTTATATGCCAACTGGCTGGATAATCGGAGGTCGAACCTCCGACAGTTCGGAGGTTCGACCTCCGATTGTTTTCCTGCCTTATGCTTGATTGTTTCCGGTGGGCACACTCAATTGGTTCTAATGAAAGACCACGGTCAATATCAGTTATTGGGAGAAACAAGAGATGACGCCGCTGGCGAGGCCTTTGATAAGGTGGCTAAATTACTGGGATTAGGTTATCCGGGAGGACCAGCTATCTCCGCTCACGCGGAGAAATTTTCAATTTTCAATTTTCAATTTTCAAAGATATCTTTTCCCAGGCCGATGATTGATTCCAAAGATTATGACTTCTCTTTTTCCGGACTCAAAACAGCAGTATTATACTTTGTTAAAACCTTGGATAAAAAACAAATAAAAGAACTGACGCCGGCCATATGCGCTGAATTCCAAAAAGCGGTTGTTGATGTTTTAATTTCTAAAACAATTAAGGCGGCAAAGGATTACAAGGCAAAAAGCATTATGATTTCCGGCGGAGTGGCGGCGAATAAAAAACTAAGGAAAGAAATGAAAAAAAGAGTTGAAAAAGAGTTGCCAAATACCAGCTACCAAACACCAGCTCCCAATTTATGTACTGACAACGCCGTTATGATTGCCGTTGCCGCCTGCTTTAAAAAGAATACCCAATCAAACGGCTGGACAAAAATTGAAGCCAATGCTAATTTAAGACTAACAACTTAATTTCATGAAACAATTAGCCAAGACCTATAATCCAAAAGAAAATGAATCCAAGATTTACCGGCAATGGGAAAAGTCGGGGTTTTTCAATCCGGATAAATTGCCGGCGCGCCATAAAGAACCATACAGCGTTATTATTGCTCCACCCAATATTACCGGCGAACTTCACATTGGACACGCCCTGGAGAATACTCTCTTGGACATATTAATCCGCCAGAAAAGAATGGCGGGGTACAAGGTTCTATGGCTGCCCGGAACTGACCACGCCGGGATTGCCGCTCAAAATGTCGTTGAAAAAGAATTAAAAAAAGAGGGTTTAACCCGTCATGATTTAGGCCGGGAAAAACTAATTAAAAGAATTATGCAGTGGCGAGAGAAATATGGTCATCTAATTCTAGACCAATTAAAAAAAATGGGATTTTCCTGCGATTGGTCCCGAACAGCCTACACTATGAACAAGGACTATCAAGAAGCAGTCAAAAAAGTATTTTTGCATTATTACGAGAAAGGGTGGATCTACCAGGGAAAAAGAGTGATTAACTGGTGTCCGCGATGCCAGACAAGTTTGTCTGATTTGGAATTAGAATACAAAGAGAAAAAAAGCCACCTCTGGCACATCAAATACCTGCTCGTCGGAACAAGAACTAAATTTATTACCGTTGCAACTACTCGGCCGGAAACAATGCTCGGCGATACGGCAGTAGCGGTTCATCCAAAAGACAAAAGATACAAGAAATTAATCGGCAAATCTGTCCTGTTGCCTTTAACTGAAAGAGAAATCCCAATTATTGGAAAAGAAAGTATTGACCCTGAATTTGGAACCGGGGCGCTCAAAGTTACGCCGGCTCATTCGCTAATTGACGCAGAGATAGGCGAAAGGCATAATTTACCAGCAATTCAGGTCATCAGCGATAAAGGAACAATGACTAAGCAGGCCGGAAGAGAATTTGCCAGTTTGGCTATTTCGGATGCCAGAAAAAAAGTTGTCCAGGAATTGAAAAAACAAGGACTTTTGGAAAAAATTGAAGACTATACTCATCAAGTTCCTGTTTGTTACCGCTGTAACAGCATTATTGAAAATATTCCCAGCCAGCAGTGGTTTCTTAAAATGGACCAATTAGCTCAAATGGCGATTAAAGCGGTAAAGAGCGGCCAAACTAAAATACTCCCCAAAAGATGGGAGAAGGTCTATTTTGACTGGTTGGATAATATTAGGGATTGGTGTGTTTCAAGACAAATCTGGTGGGGACCCAAGATCCCAATTGACGGGATTGATGATACTTTAGATACCTGGTTTTCTTCGGCGCTTTGGCCTTTTGCCACCTTAGGTTGGCCTAAGAAAACAAAAGATCTGAAAGAATTTTACCCGACCGATCTTAACACCAGCGCTCGTGATATTCTTCATTTCTGGATAACCCGAATGATTTTTTCCGGTTTGGAATTCACTGAAAAAACACCTTTTAAAACCGCCTATATCCATGCCACTGTTTTAACCAAAGAAGGACAGAGAATGAGTAAATCATTGGGTACGGGGATTGACCCTCTGGAATTAGTTAAGAAGTACGGAGCCGACGCCACCCGATTCGGCTTGGCTTACCAATCTTTGGATAACCAAGACATCAAGTTTACTGAAGATAATATTCTGGCCGGGAAAAAGTTTGCTAATAAAATCTGGAATGCCTCGAGATTTGTGATATCACAAACCAAAAAAAGTCATTCTGAGGGAGCGAAGCGACCGAAGAATCTTAAAATGCTAAATAAAAGATCTTTCGCTTCGCTCAAGATGACAATGGCAGATAAGGCAATTCTAAAACAATTGGAGACAACTAAAAAAGAGATCGATAAGGATTTGGAGAGTTTTAAGTTTGGCTATGCCCTTCATACTCTTTATGATTTCTTCTGGCATAATTTCTGTGATGTTTATCTGGAGAAATCTAAAAAACAGGAAACATCGGAAACCAAACAAGTCCTGGTCTATGTTTTAGTTGAATCATTAAAAATGATTCATCCTTTTATGCCTTTTGTTTCAGAAGCAATTTACCAGGAATTGCCTTTCAAAAAAGAAAAGTTTTTAATGATTGAAAATTGGTAATGCAATACCTTTTCTACATTCCATTAGGGCTTTTGCCTAGTTTAATCTGGCTTTGTTTTTATTTAAGAAAAGACAAGAATCCTGAGCCCAATTCAATGGTAATAAGGATGTTTTTATGGGGTATGCTTTTAGCCCCCTTGGCTATTGTTTTGGAATTACTTTTGATCTGGTTGCTGAGTCCAGGGACTAACCCAATTGACCTCATTTCCCAGACCCATCAGGCCAGTATTATCAAGGTTGTTCTGGCTGCAACTCTGATTCCGGCCTTGGTTGAAGAGTATCTTAAATATTCGGCAGTCAAATTAAAAGTCCTGAAAAAGTCGGTATTTGACGAGCCAACCGACGCTATGATATATTGTATTATAGTCGGGCTTGGGTTTGCCGCTATTGAAAATCTTTTGATTCTTTTCAAAATTACTTATCCTGATTTTGGTCAGGCGCTTGGCACAATTACTCTTCGTTTCCTAGGGGCAACCCTTGTCCATGCCCTGGCTTCGGCTATTGTTGGTTATTGGCTGGCTCAGGGCATTATTAATCCTGAAAAAAGAAAGAAATTTATCGCTTTTGGCCTAACTCTTGCTATTTTATTCCACGCCTGCTACAATTACCTTATTCTAACCGTTGCTGATGGAAAAAGTACTGGACAGAGATTAATTCTAGTTTCAGTTATTGCCGGATTGATGATTTTTACTGCCCTATCCGTTTCCTACTATTTTAGAAAACTAAAAAAACAACAATCTATTTGTAAAATCGCCGAAAGGTGATTTTACCCCGCCCCCTAAGCCCTAATCTTTGCTAGGACAATTATAGAAAGCGATATTAATTCTATCTGTCTCTATAGATTTCAATTAGAGTATAGGGGGCGGGGTACTCAATTTAATCACTAAATTTTCTTCGCTTGACAGCTTGAAAATTTAGACAAAATTGGTATGGCTAAAAAATCTTTTTTTGAAAAATTAACCGGTGCCAGCTGGACAGAAGATGATTCTTCTGAAGGAAAAGTTAAGTCAATAAAGAAGATTTCTAAAAAGGGCAAACCGGCTAAAAAGAAGGTAATTAAAGAAAAGATTCCTTACATTAAAAAGCCGGCTAAAGAAGAACCCAAACAAGAGGATTGGCTTAATGAATCCGAAGGACAATTAACAATTGATGTCTATCAGACACCAAATGAGATTGTCATTAAATCAACTATTGCCGGGGTTAAACCAGAGGATATTGATATCACCATGGCTAATGATATGATTACGATTAAAGGCACCCGCAGAAAAGATGAGCAGGTCAGAGAAGAAGATTATTATTACCAGGAATGCTACTGGGGTCCGTTCTCCCGCTCTGTTATCCTGCCGATTGATGTTGAAGTTGACCAGGCCCAGGCTGGCATGAAAAACGGCATTCTGACAATTAAATTACCTAAGATTGAAAAAGTTAAAACCAAGAAGATTATGATTCAGAGTGAATAAGTTTGAATATTTAGAAATGAAGCGTCCTGTATATTACAGGGCGTTTTTGGTTTTTGATAAATATGGTATGATTAAGGTAATATGAATCGTTTTCTAACGACAATTTTTTTGGTTATTTTAATTATTCTTGTCTATTTAACCTTGTTTCTTCAATTGGTTAATGACCAAAAAATTGCCCTTCGGGTCAAAGCCGCCGGTTTTAATATTGGTCGGCTTTCGCCGAACGCGGCTAAAGAAGCCCTTGAAAAGGAATGGAGTCAATTCTCCGATGAAGAAATTGTTTTAATTTATCAGAATAGAAACTGGTCAATTAAATTAAATGATTTAGGTTTTGAAATGGATAGCCAATTAACTATTGAAATGGCCTCTCAGATTGGCCATCAATCAACCTTTGCCGCCAGTTTAAAAGAACAATTAATTGCTTTAACCGGCCGTTACAATATTGAGCCGGTTTATCGGGTTGATTACGAGAAATTCGACAAAAAAACAAGAGAGTTGTTTGCTGATATTGAAGAGCCGGCCCAGAATGCCACTCTGGAATACAATCAGGAAGTTGATAACTTTTCTCTGGTTCATTCAACCGATGGTACGGCCGTTAGAAGAGAAAATCTAGTTTCTGATTTATCAAAACGAGCCAAGTCATTTTCCCACCAGCCGATTTTCCTCAGTATTGCTCCTGATTTCCCGACCATTGAGAATAATGAAGTAGATTTGGCTCTTAAAGAGGCTGAAAGAATTTTGGATAACGCTCCGTATTATTGGCTTTCTCAGGATGACCGATGGATAATCAAAAAGGAAAGATTAATTAATTGGATGGAATTTGAACCAGCCAAGGAAGAGGATTCTGAAAACGAAATTCTTGGTTTTTCAATTGACCAAGATGAGGTTGAAAAATATCTTGGGAAAATTGCTTACAATATTGACCGGCCCTACACTAATGCCCGGCTGAAGATTGAAGAGAAAAGAGCGATTGAATTCAGAGCGCCCCAGGACGGTTTTGAGATAAAAAGAGATCAAACCATTAATCAGTTTATTGAAAATATTACTGCTGAAACGCCGATTAAAAACACCGATATTATTGCTGATGTTTCAAAGCCAAAAATCTATCTTAATCAACTCAATAATCTGGGGATTGATACCTTAATTGGTCAGGGAGTTTCTAATTTCGCCGGTTCGCCTAATAACCGGAGGCATAATATTAAAGTCGGGGCTGGAAAATTCAACGGCACCATTTTAGAACCAGGCGAAGAATTTTCTTTTCTTACTCTTTTAGGAGGAAGCGGTCCGGAAGAAGGCTTTTTAGCCGAACTGGTCATTAAAAAAGATAAAACCGTTCCTGAATATGGTGGCGGACTTTGCCAGGTTTCAACCACGGTTTTCAGAGCAGCGATTAATTCAGGTATGGAAATTACTTTCAGACGACCTCATGCTTTCCCGGTTGTCTATTATTCCCCCCATGGTTTTGACGCCACTGTCTATGACCCCTGGCCCGATTTTAGATTTATTAACAACACCTCTGGCCATCTTTTAATTGGAACAGAAGTTGAAGGCAATCAATTGACTTTTAATTTCTACGGGACTGATGATGAGAGAAAAATTGAAGTCAAAGGACCATATGTTCTGGAAAGTAAAGAGGATGGTTCTATGAAAACCACCCTCTATCAAGTTGTTCACTTAAACGGAGAAAAGATTCTTGACGAAGAATTTTTCTCCGCTTACAGATCCCCTGACCTTTATCCGGTTAATCCGGATGAAGATGAGGAAGCGCCACAAGATTAATTTATAGCTGCCCAGGTCAGAAATGCCTCTTCAGCCGTCTCTCCGTCTTTTTCTTGGCCAATATCCTGCCAGTGTTCATCGTACCCAATACAGCCCTGTAGTTTTCCGGTCATTTGGCTCCAACGACCATTTATCCATTGGCCACTCCTAGTTACCTGAGTAGGCTCAAAATCCCTCCAATACTCATTAAGCTCGCTGGGATTACTGTCCATTTCATGCTCCTTTCCTGTTTTTTTATTGGTTAATGAACAAAATTTTGGTAAGTTTGTCTGCGCCCAGGGGATATTATCCCTGGTTTAGCGCAGACAAACTAAAGCGGTCTGCTCGTGGCAGACCGGCTTTGATTTGAGGAAAATTGTTTTGTTTTTAGTATCCCTTCATTTTCATCAAATCAAAACCGATCTGGCTAACGCCGACTAGAATAAAGAGAATAACCAGCAAACACATCTTGATTTGTCGTTTATTCATAGGTTAATAAACTATCATACCAACTCCAAAATTATTGTCAAGCCAATTATCCACAATTGTGTCCTCGGTGAGACTCGAACTCACAAGCCCGAAGGCACGTGGTCCTAAACCACGCGTGTTTACCAATTTCACCACGAGGACTTATTTTAATTCTATCTTAGGACTATCCTAAAATCAACCCGTTCAGGGTTGACTTTTTATATCTTTTAGTATATAGTATGAAGTAAGTTTAGGCAATAGAAGGCCTAGATTCTTAGGCTCTTTGACATATTAATATTAACCGAATTACAGATTGAAAGGAGTAAAATATGAAAACACCTTATGATTACTGGCAGGAAAGACAAGAAAAGAAAAGAAAAAAGAAAGAAAAAAGCGAGATAAGAAAATTCTTAAAAAAAGAATGGCTATTTACTTTAATAGCAATATCGACAATTCTCGGACTGCATTTCTCAAAACAGTATTATCCGATCTCTACAACAACAAAACTTATTATCGGTTTTGTACTGCTTCTCTTTTTCGCTCTTATCTTCGTTCTTTTTTCTGCCGGAGGCAGTGCCTTCAGAAAAAAAGAAGGTGAGGAAGAAGAAAATTCCGGAGAAGGAGCCGTTTTTTTAGGCGGATATATCCGTGATGTGCCAGCCAATAAAATTTGGGTATTAAGAAGAACTCTGTTTGGTTCTGATATCGACATCCCTGAAGGATATTTCGCTAAACCTGAAGGATTCCGTATTAAAATTCCTTTATACCATGATGATCTTGGTCTTGTTGATAAATCGCCATTACCAAGAGATCCCGAGGGAATTACCGTTAATACCAAAGATAACCAAACCGCAATTATTGACTGGCGAATTGTATCGATTGTGACTAATCCTATTGTCTTTGCTGTCAAGGTTAATGGGAATCGAGAAGAGTTTGAAAACCAAGCAGCAAACGTTGTTTTCAACTCATTAAGTACCGAGAAAAACCAGGACGACCTTACCTCTTTCGAGGGAGATAAACTAGAAGACCTGTCCGATGAAGCTAAAATTAAGTTCAATGAAAAGATTGGATATTTGGGCATTGAGGCAGAACGACTGGAAATTCAAAAAATTCTTATGCCTGAGGAAATTCGAGCGGCGGCTGAATATGCAACCGTGACCGAACAGAGAAAAAAAGTTGCGCCCCTTAAGGCGGAAGAATTAAGGATTATAACCAAAGAGACGGAAGCCGATCCAACGACAATCGTCAAAATGGATATGATTCGCGACATGCTGACCAATATTGCAGATATAGCTGTCAATGCATTTAGAACCTATAAAGAAACTGAAAAGACTGACAAAGGAGAAAGTAAATGAAAATGAATAAAATATACAGATTTCTGGTATGGGGCTTTGTTGCAGTAAGCTTTCTATCCTTTATTTTAGGGTTAGGCTATATCCAGACTATTCTTATTTCTCTCGGACTCATATTGTTCCTTGCAATTATTGCAGTGGGAGCGATGAAAAGCGTCCAAGAAGAAAAAAGTTTCTGGTGGGGCTACTTCAAACCAAATTTTGCCGTCCCTATTACCTGGGGATTACTCCATCTGATTCTTGTTCTTATCGTCCCGGGAATCACAAGAGAAATCTGGATGTCTCACCGATTATGGTTAATAGCCATTGAGCTTTCTGTTGTCGCACTAAATCCACTGCTGAATAAAAACATCCCATTCGAAAAAAGATTTACCCGAATATTGCTTTCCGCTGTTTATTCCTTGCTTCTCGTACTTCTGATTGGTTCTCTTTATTGCAAGTTATTCTATGGAAGAGGAACTGCTGACTTTAACCGGGCGATTCTTGCTCATTTCAAAAACTCAAAGGTAGAAAAACTAGCTTTTGATATTGAGAGGAATTCAAAGGAACATAGATTTAATCTAGTCGAATCCAGGCTAGAGGAGCTCCTTGAAAAGAGTAAAGAAGGGTCCTTATCCGATGCAGAAATTAAAGAATTACAAAGACTAAGAGAGGAAACTGGAAAAATATATCCTGCTTCAATTATTCAAGTTGCCCAAAAAGAACCAAAACAGTTAAGCCCAGGAAGGTTCCCGCAACAAACAATCTCCGGCACTATTGAAATCCCGGCAGGGACGGGAAAATTTCCCGGAACAGAAGATGAGAAACTACTTCTTCCAAGGTTCTTGAAAAACACAGAAGTATTTTTCAGGTCCGATTTAGAAGAATCGGCCTTCCTCTGGAGCAAAAAGAGGGGCCGGGGAATTAAAATTACAACTAATGGGATAAACCTTATCTGTAGAGGAAAGAATGGAAATTCATTCTACCCCTCGTTTCTAAAACAAAAGACCCTAACCCGTGTTTCTTACACAGGATTTGGAAAAGGAGGATAAAAAAGATAAGTACCAAAAAGCCAGGGAGCAAAGCAAAAACAACCGCTTTCTTCCTGGCTTTTTAAATTATAAACTAAAACAATTCTATAAAGTTGTTGGAGCTTTAACTCCGATAAAATTAGACACAATCGCAATTAAAACCCAGATTCCGGTAATAACGGCAATCCCAATCAAGCTGTAGAGCAGATTCTTCCTGGCAGTAATCATTTTCTCTTCGTCGCCGCCAGCCGTTATCCATCCTATTGCTCCCATAATCATATAGATTATAGCAAGGCCTAATCCTATTCCAAAGACATAGTTGACTATGGTTGAAAACTTTGTGTAAACTTCTTCTACTGTATCGGTAGTGCCAGCAGGCGGTATGGTGGGCGCGGCCGCCCAACTAATAACCGGTAGAAATACCAAGACAAGAATAAGGCAATATACTACTTTTTTAATTTTTTTCACTGATTTTCACCCCCTTTCCTTAAGATTTTTATTCTTTAATTAAAAGATGCTTTTGATGATAGCGGTTAAACTCGTGCTCAGCAAAATAATCGTTAAGCCAATTACCGCCCAAAGCAAGTTCTTCTTTGCCTTCTTTATTTTCTCTTCGTCGCCACCCGACATAACAAAGAGCAGACCAGCCCAGATAATCATAATAACGACAACCGGTATCCCTAGTTTGTAAACCCAGCCAGCAATGCTGTTAACCAAATCCTCAAAATTCTCTGAATCGAGTGGGTTAGGTATGCTTGTTTCGTCCCAATCTGCTTCATCGCCACTAGAGTCCCAGTCAGCTGCTTCTCCTGTCTCTTCTGCTAAAATAAAAGGGAAAGGCGAAAACAATATGACTACAGAAAAGATGATTAAAAAAAACTTTTTGTGATTCATTAAGATTATTCGCATTTAGGAAAATCGTTCCAAGAATAATAAATCTTTTTATCCTTAGTTGTTTCAAAGCTCTGAGAAACCAGCGTTTTAACAAAAGTATCAACCAAGAGCCAACTAGCAAAGATTATTACAAGACCGATAACCACATTGGTAAAAATACTCCTGGCTAATTTGACTCTTTCTTCATTACCACCGGAAATAAGGAAGAGAACACCGGCAATGATAAACAAGAAGGCGGCAATAGGAATAGCCAGATTAAAACTAACAAAATTAATGATATTACTGGCTAATTCCCATAAATGACAAAGAGTACAATCTTCTGGGTCCTCCGATGTTCCGCAGGGAACAATCGGTCCTTCCAGACCAATCGCATCAGCAATATTAAAACTAAATAATCCAATTAAAACCAAAGAACCTAATATGAGCTTATGGTGAGTTTGTCGAACTATCATTATTTATAGCGAGTTTATCAAACTATTTCATCAAAAGCGATATTTGACTAGTCGCTTTACTAATAGCTTCCTTTATTGTCGCCTCGCCTATTATTACTGATTCTATCATATCGGCTAGATATTGCTCAATAGATAAGTTATCCACTTGGTACCAGGAATAGGCAGTCAAGGCCTGTTGGGCAAAAACTCCCAAATCCGGATCGTTCTTCTGTAAAAGAATTAGGCCGCGGTGAGCAGCTGGTTTTCCAGCTAACTCCAGATACTTTTGGGTGTTTTCCTTTTGAGCCAGCCAGGCAATGAATTGCCAGGCTCTTTCTGGTTCTTCTGAGTTTAAGGAAGTTGTTAATCCCCAGTAATTAGCGTAATTAACGCTATTAGCCGTAGTTTTAATCTGAGGCATAGGAGCAACGCCGAAATTAAGATAAGGGGCTTTGGCCCGGATAGTCGGAATATGATAAGAATAGTTGAGCATCATAGCTGTTTTACCTTCGTAAAAGGCATCAATTGAATAATGCATCCGATTATTCCAGGTATAGACTGATTTTAAGGGATTGGCAAAATCAGTGTAGAATTCCAGGGCTCTTTCACCGCCGTAATAATCTTCGCCTTCAAAAGTAATTGACTTATTAAGGGTTGGCCTGGTCTTATCATCATCTACCATCTGGACCCCTGATTGAAGCATTAAAAGTGAAAGAATATCAGTTGAACGATTAATATTTCTGGCAGTACCCAAGGCTGCTCCAGCCCTGACAATATTTCCTCTTTCGTCTTTTTGGGTAATTTTTTCAACATCTTTAAGGAATTCTTCCCAGGTTGGAGGCGGTTGGGGAATGCCCAAAGTATTAAAGACGTCTTTGTTGTAATAAAGGGCAAGAGTATCAACGCTTGGAGAAATAGCCGCAATTTTACCGTCTAAAGTAAAATCATCAAGAATAACATCAACGAAATTATCCTGAATCTCCTTAAAAGTAATTGAATCTTGAGTAGCGAATTTAATCTTATTCTGATATCTTGGCAGCCAGGTATTATGGAGCATAAAAATATCAGGGCCCCGACCGGTAGCCATAGCTTCTAAAAGATCTTTTTCATAGGAAGCATAGGTTTTTTTGTAATAAGTAATCTTGGTTTTAGGGTGTTCCTTATTGAAATCAGAAATTAAAGACCGCCAGATATCAGAATCATCGTAAACTCCCCAGAATTCCAACTCAACTGATTTAAGCGGATCGTCTTTACAGCCCGGCAGAGCTGCTGCCAGACCAAGGATAAAAACAGGAAAAAACAGAGAATAGAGAATATTCGATTTATTTCTTAAAAACCAAACCATAATGATGATTATCTATTTCTAGTTCTTTTTCTAAGATTAATCCTTCCTGACTGACTAATTGATGAGCCTCCTCTTTGGAAAGCAAATAGCTTTCTTTAGGCGCCAAAGATGAGTCAGCATTCCATTCAATTAAAACCATTTTGCCGCTTTCTTTTAGGATCCGATTGGCTTCCTTTAGAATCTCTTCCTTTTCTTCTGACTGATACAAGATATTTCTCAGCAAGACTATATCAACCGAATTAGCTTTTAATTTTGAACCACCTGGAATTTCAAGATTGGCATGAACTATTTTAATATTCTCAATCCTTTCCAATTCAGATTTACTCTTAACAGCCTCGAGAGTATCGCCAACAACATCAATTGCATAAATGTTTCCGTTCGGAATCATTTTAGCCAGAGGAATACTAAAATAGCCGTGACCACAGCCAAAATCAGCCACCTCCATTTGGTCACGGATATCAAGTTGGGCTAAGATTTTATCCGGAGCAGAAAACCCCTCTTTTTCCATAGAATTACCTCCCGCCTAATTTTAGCAAATAACAAGACCTCTTGGAAGGGGCCTAAATACAGGCCAAGGAAGCAACCTTATCTCCCCGATTAACTTTCATAACTTTAACCCCCTGGGTTGAACGGCCCAAAGATGAAATATCTTTAATTTTTGTCCTGATGACCTGGCCTTTCTGGGAAATGGCAATCAGGTCTTCTTGGTCGCCTGAGACAATCCTGCTCACAACAATGTCTCCGGTCTTATCAGTAATCTTGGCTGTTTTAATGCCCAGACCGCCTCTTTTCTGAATTTTGTAATGTTTCAAATCAGTTTTTTTACCAAAACCATTTTCTGTGATAACCAGAAGTTTAAGACCTTTTTGATCTGATTTCTTTTCAATAACATCCATGCCAACCAATTTGTCATCTTCTCTTAGACCAATTCCTTTAACTCCGGCTGCGGTCCGGCCCATTGGCCGGGTATCAGTTTCCTTGAATCGAATACTTTGACCCTTTGCCGTTATCAGCATAATCTCATCACGGCCAGAGGTTAGATTTGTCCATCCTAAACTATCGTCTTTGCCCAATCCAATAGCAATCAGACCGCTTCGCCTGACATTCTTGAATTCCTCTATTTTAGTTCTCTTAATTATACCTTTTTCTGTTGCCATGACCAAGTATTTACCTTCGTCGGATTTTGAAACATTGAGGACGGTTGTAATTTTTTCCCGAGCGCCAAGCTGAAGGATATTGACTATGGCTTGACCCCGGGCTGTCCGACTGGCTTCTGAAAGTTCATAGGCCTTGGACTGAAAGACCCGGCCCTTATCAGTGAAGAAAAGAACATCATCATGGGTTGTTGCGGAAAGGAAATGACCAACAGCGTCTTCTTCCCGGGGAATAATACCGATAATTCCTTTACCACCTCTTTTCTGCGCCCGGTAGGCCTGAGGATTGACTCTTTTAATGTATCCTCCCTGGGTCAGGATAATGATACAATCTTCCTGGGGAACAAGGTCTTCTTCGGTCAATTGGCCAATCGGACGGACAAAAACCTTAGTCCTTCTTTCATCGCCGTATTTTTGCTTTAAATCCTGGAGTTCTTTTTTAACAACTAACAGAATTTTCTTCGGACTCTTCAAAAGGGTTTCCAATTCTTTGATTAATTTTTTCTTTTCATCCAGCTCTTCTTTGATTTTCTTTCTTTCCAATCCGGCCAGGGTTTGAAGCCGCATTTCCAGAATAGCGGTTGCCTGTCTCTCACTCAATTTGAACTTTTTCATCAGATTCTTGTGAGCGACTTCCCGATCAGCCGATTTCTTAATCGTTTCAATAACAGCATCAATCTGATTAAGAGCCCTGTTTAATCCTTCCAGAATATGGGCTCTTTCTTTAGCTTGTTTCAGGTCATATTTTGCCCGACGGGTAACAACTTCTTGGCGATGCTTGATGTATTCTTCCAGAACTCCTTTTAAGGATAAGACCTGGGGTTGGATGCCATTGACCAGGGCGAGCATATTCAAATGAAATGTTTTTTGAAGGTCAGTCAGTTTGAAAAGCCGATTAAGAATCTTTTGGGGCTGGGCATCATTTTTAAGGTCAATAGCAATCCTGGTTCCTTCTTTATCTGATTCATCACGTATATCTTTAATTCCCTGAATTCTCTTATCCCTGGCTAGTTCGGCAATTCTGGAAACCAAATTCGCCTTATTAGTCCCATAGGTTGTTTCGGTCACTAGAACCTGGAATTGGCCAGTTTTCTTTTCAACAATTTCTGCCTTGGCCCGGGAGACAATTGGCCCTTTGCCGGTACTGTAGGCCTGAATCATCCCCGCCCGATCATATATCTCCCCGCCGGTTGGGAAATCAGGCCCTTTAACATATTTAAAAAGGTCTTTGACTGTGGCGTCTGAATGGTCAATTAGATAAATGGCCGCATCAACTAATTCAGAAAGATTATGGGGCGGGATATTACTGGCCATGCCAACGGCAATACCAAAAGTCCCGTTTAAGAGTAACTGAGGAAGTTTGGTTGGCAGAACAACTGGCTCCTGCCTTGTTCCGTCATAGTTATCAGTCCAATCAACTGTTTCCTTTTCAATGTCAGAAAGCATTTCTTCGGCCACCTTAGCCATTTTCGCCTCAGTATATCTTTGGGCAGCCGGGCTATCACCGTCCATAGAGCCAAAATTACCCTGTCCATTAACCAAAGGGTAGCGAAGGGAAAAATCCTGAGCCATTCTGGCCATGGCATCATAAACAGCCACATCGCCATGAGGATGATATTTTCCAAGCGTCTCTCCAACAACCTGGGCTGATTTGCGGTATTTAGCCGAACTACTCAACCCCATCTTATGCATAGCATAAAGAATCCGGCGGTGAACCGGTTTTAATCCATCACGGACATCTGGCAGAGCCCGGGCAATAATGACGCTCATAGCGTAGTCCAAATAGGACTCCTTCATTTCCTCAGTAATAGAGCGTTTTTTAATGTATCCAATTTCTGATTGTTTTTTATCAGGCATAATTTAACAAACAAAAAATGACTTAGGATAAAATCCTTTTTGTCTTAAAAACTTAAAGGTAATCTGGCTGGCTGTATTTCTTCTGATTTTTCCTTAATTATCTCTTTTTTGTCTTTGGCTTGGTTTTCTTGTTTTAGAAATTCTTCTGGTTCATCTTTGTCAAAAAGACCGCTAATGCTGGCCCTAAGAGTTTCTATCAAGGTTGGAACATTTTCTTTTAATTCTTTAAAGGATTCTTCTTTTTCAACAATAGTCGTTGGAAAAGTCTGTTTAAGAGAAACTACCCAGAGAGAAACAATTAAAAACATTGAGACAAAAACAACCAGCCAAAGAATCTGGATACGAACATAACGAGGCTTTTTTTGGATTTTTTCAATAAAACTGATTAATGACACTTTATTTAATTTTCAATTATCAATTTTCAATTTTCAAACAATGCTCAATTTATTAATTTTCAATTAAATTTAATTCTTTATTTGAGAATTGGTTATTGATACTTGATTATTGATTGATTATTGGTTATTGAGAGTTGATAATTAATCTTATATTCTCATCATTACTACTTCCATTTCTTTGTTGCTCAGGTCCTTTTTTTTCAAAGTTAATTTATCAACCGGCTTGATTCCATTTGCCCCCATTTCTTTTAGGAATTCCTTTGGATCATTAATGTCAACCGTCAGACCAGGAATTTTGTAATGCATTGGGATAATAATGGCTGGTTCAATCTGATTGGCAATTTTAGCCGCTTGAATGCCGTTGATGGTATAATTCCCGCCAACCGGGATTATTAGAATATCAACCTGGCCAAGGGTTTCTAATTGATTATCGCTTAATCTTTCCTGGCCAAAATCGCCCATATGGCAGATTCTGATTCCGTCAACCTCTATGCGATAAATTGTGCTGGTTCCCCTTTCTTCTCCTTTTTTTTCATCATGAAAACTTGAAATACCATTGATTGTTATGGTCTTGGTTTCGTATTCGCCCGGACTGTTGATAATGAAAGGCTGGCCGCCAACGGCTTTAATATTGTTGTGGTCAAAATGGTCATGAGAAACAGTGACAATATCAGCATTGCCCCGGGGCGGATTAAGACCAACCTTCTTATCAAAAGGGTCGGTGATAATAGTTAAATGGCCCCCTTGATTAGTGATTTTAAAACAAGAATGACCATACCAGTTAATCGTCATATTAGCTTAATTCTACCATGTTTTCTACCCCTTGCCAAGACGGAAATATTAGGATATACTTCTGAACATGACAGATAAGAATACGAGCAAAATGAAAGATTTACTGGCCAAAGAGAAAGAAACTCTTTCTTTGCCCC
The DNA here is from genome assembly GCA_964594965.1 of uncultured Candidatus Saccharibacteria bacterium. Lineage (GTDB taxonomy): Bacteria > Patescibacteriota > Minisyncoccia > Portnoybacterales > UBA2143 > CAZQMX01. The sequence continues at coordinate 17,808 of CAZQMX010000002.1, forward strand.
AGACCGGTGAACTAATTGAAGGAATAGTAATCAAAATCAGCAAAAACGAGCTGATTGTTGATTTGGGCGTCATTGGAACAGGAATTGTCTATGGCGGAGAACTAAAAGAGAATAAACGAATAATTAAGGAATTAAAAGTTGGCCAGAAAATATCAGCCATGGTCGTTAGTCCGGAAAACGAAGACGGCCATATTGAACTTTCCTTAAAAGAAGCCACCCTTAAAAAAACCTGGACTGATTTGAAAGAAATAAGGGAGGAGAACAGAACCATTACTGTTCGGATAACCGAAGCCAACCGGGGCGGCCTGGTTATTGAATTCTCCGGCATTATTGGCTTCCTGCCTGTTTCCCAACTTTCTCCCCAAAACTATCCTCGGGTAGAAGGCGGCGATAAGAATAAGATCCTGAAGCATCTTAATGGCTTTATTGGCAAGGAATTACAGGTTAAAATTATTACCCTTGATAGAAAGAATGAAAAATTAATTGTTTCGGAAAAAGCTGCCCAGGAAAAAGAATTAAAACAAAATCTGGAAAAGCATAAAGAAGGAGAGGTTGTTGAGGGCGTTGTTACTGCCCTGACCGACTTTGGCGCTTTTATCAGATTCGATGAGAATCTGGAAGGACTGGCTCATATTTCTGAACTTGACTGGCAGATAATTGACCATCCCAACCAGGTCCTTTCTGAAAACGAAAAAATTAAATGTCAGATTATCGGTATCAATAACGGCCAAATTACTCTTTCTCTCAAAGCTCTTAAAGACGATCCCTGGCAGGGTATTGAAAAAAAATATCAAGCTGGTCAGACAGTTGATGGCAAGGTAACTAAAGTATCTTCTTCCGGCGCCTTTATTGAAATATGCAAGGGTATCCATGGCCTGGTCCATCCGACTGAGCTCCCTGAACAGAAGAGCGGTCTTGAACCCGGTCAATCGCATGAATTCAAGATTCTGTCCCTTTCGCCGGAGAAACATAAGATGGCTCTAAAGTGTTTGTCCCAAAATGACGAGGCGGAGCCGAAGTAATTTTGGATAACAAACCTTTACCCCGCCCCCTGTATTTTAACGAATACTACAAAAAATGGAATTAATCCTGGTTATCTAAGGTCTATTTTGACAAAAGTTAGAAGATAGGGGGCGGGGTGCAAGATTTTATTACAAAATTAAAATTTTGATAAAATTAGCATGAAATACTTACTCAAAAATCTATTGATTGCTTTTTTGGCATTTCTGACAATTGCCGGACTTTTTGCTTTACTTAATGAATCAGGGCAAAAACCGGAAGAAATTTCTCTGAGTCAATTGGTTGAACAGATTAATAATGAGGAAGTTTCAACTATTGTCATCCGAGGAGATAAACTTGAAATTGAATTAAAAGACGGTGCTAAAGAAGAAGCGACCAAGGAAAAAGAGGCTTCTTTGACTGAATCTTTAAAAAACTACGGCCTTAATCAGGAAAAATTGAAACTGGTCAATCTGGAAATTAAAGGAGAAAGCGGCCTTTTCTTCTGGGCCGGAGCAGTTCTTCCTTTCCTTCTTCCTCTTTTAATTATTGGTTTCTTTTTCTGGTTTATGTTCCGCGGCGCCCAAAGGGGACAAATGCAGGCCTTTAGCTTTGGCCGCTCTAAGGCCCGCCTGGTTGACCCGAAAGACAAAAAAAACCGGGTCACTTTCAAAGATGTTGCCGGTTTAAAAGAAGCCAAGCAGGAATTATATGAAATTGTTGATTTTTTAAAAAACCCGAAGAAATTTATTAATCTCGGCGCCAAAATCCCGAAAGGAGTTCTTTTGGTTGGCGCGCCTGGAACCGGAAAAACCCTTCTTGCCCGGGCAGTCGCTTCCGAAGCCAATGTCCCTTTCTTTTCTGTTTCCGGTTCAGAATTTGTTGAAATGTTTGTCGGAGTTGGAAGTTCGAGAGTCCGGGACTTATTCCAAACCGCTAAAAAGCATGCTCCGGCTCTGATCTTTATTGACGAATTGGATGCCATTGGGAGACAAAGAGGAGCCGGTCTCGGCGGCGGCCATGATGAAAGAGAACAAACCCTTAATCAGATTCTGGTTGAAATGGATGGTTTTGACCCCAATACCGGAATCATATTAATCTCTGCGACTAACCGACCGGATGTTTTAGACCCGGCCCTTCTTCGTCCTGGTCGTTTTGACCGAAGAGTTGTTCTTGACCTGCCCGACTTAAAAGACCGGAAAGAAATCTTAAAAATCCATGCCAGGAACAAACCTCTTGAAGAAAAAGTTGAATTAAAAGAAATTGCTGAAAGAACCCCTGGATTTTCCGGTGCTGATCTGGCTAATATTGTTAATGAAGCTGCTATTTTAACCGCCAGAAGGAATAAGAAGAAAATCAGTCAGGATGAACTGCGAGAATCAATTGAAAAAGTCATTCTTGGACCGGAAAGAAAAAGCCATGTCCTTTCTGAAAAAGAAAAAGAGATTACCGCTTATCATGAAGCTGGTCATGCTTTAACCGCTGCTTCCCTGCCTAATATTGACCCAATCCAAAAGGTTTCAATTATTCCCCGTGGTCCGGCTGCCGGCTACACCTTAAAACTCCCTATTAGAGACAAACACATTCACACCCGCTCGGAATACATTGATGAATTAACCGTTCTTCTGGGCGGCTATGTTTCAGAAAAAATTGTTTTCAATGAATTAACCAGCGGTGCTTCCAATGATCTTCAGAGAGCAACTGAGTTGGCCAGAAAACTTGTCACCAAATATGGCATGAGCGAAAAAATGGGACCAAGAACTTTTGGCGGAAAGGATGAAATGGTTTTTCTTGGCAGAGAAATTGCCACAGAAAAAGATTATTCCGAAGAAGCTGCTGCTCAAATTGACAAAGAAGTCGCCAAGTTTATTGATGATGCTTTTAATAGCGCTAAAAAAATATTATCGGAGAAAAGAAAGAAATTAGACCAGATTGCTGAGACTTTAATCAAAAAAGAAACTATTGAAAGAAAAGAATTTGAAAGGTTGATGAAAAGGAAGGTTTAGGGTATATTATTTTTGAGGGTGCGTAGCTCAATGGCAGAGCTCTTAGCTTATATCTAAGCGGTTCCAGGTTCGAATCCTGGCGCACCCACAAATTCAGGGGTGGTTGGCGCAGTTGGTTAGCGCGCCCCGCAGTACTGCGGGGAGGTCACAGGCTTAAAATGTACTTTTTCTACATTTTACAATCACAAAAGAATAACTCTTATTATTACGGAAGCACAAATAATTTGCATAGACGACTAGAAGAACACAACAATGGCAAAACAATAGCCACCCGTTATAAAAGCCCGTGGAAATTAATATATTCCGAAGAATATAAAACATTAAGCGAAGCAAGAAAAAGAGAATATCAAGTCAAAGCAAAAAAGAGAAAGAGTTATGTTAGGTGGTTAATTGATAAAAACAAGGGCGGTTAGCTCAGTTGGTTTAGAGCGCTATCCCGACACGATAGAAGTCACTGGTTCGAGTCCAGTACCGCCCACCAATACTCATTTTGGGTATTTTTTGTTTCCTGCCCTTGATTTTTAGCCAAAATCCTGCTATTCTATGTTTATTGGGCCAGTAGCCCCTCACCTAAAAAGATTATGTTTTACGTCTATATTCTAAAAAGTAAGAAAGATAATAGTATTTATATAGGCTACACAAATGATCTGAAAAGACGCTTTGAAGAGCATAATAATCTAGAGAATAAATCTACAAAACACAAAGCGCCTTTTGAGCTCGTTTATTACGAATCATATAAATCAAGCTCAGACGCCAAGTATAGAGAAAAAAATCTAAAAAGATTTGCTAATGCATATATTCAACTAAAAAGGAGAATTAAAAATAGTTTAACCTAAAATCTTTTTAGGTGAGGGGCCAGTAGCTCAGTGGTAGAGCACCTGTTTTGCAATCAGGAGGTCAAGGGTTCAATTCCCTTCTGGTCCACTCGACTCGTTCCTCACTATGTTCGTCACTCGCTCGTGGCAAGCCACCATAACGTTTGTTATTAAGAAATATTCTCTTATTTAAGAGTCGAGTGTCCCGAGCGAAGCGAATCCCGAGCTAGTCGAGGGAGAGCGAAGTCGAGGGACATTTGCATATGTATTTTGTCTATATGATCATAAATGGCTATGGTAAGCTATATATCGGAGTTTCTGTAAACCCAGAGGGTCGCCTTAAAGAGCATAACACAAAACGAGGATCTGTATTCACAAAATCAGGAAGTTTTAAAATTATCTTTAAAGAAAGACACTCAACTCTTGCAGAGGCACGGCGAAGAGAGATCCAAATTAAAAAATGGCGAAGAGGAAAGAAAGAAATGTTAATCAAACAATATCAGAAAGGATTGTCAACAAAAATTCAAGAGAATTTGCCGAAAATTAAAATTATTTACCAGGACCAAGATGTTCTTGTTATTGAAAAACCGGCTGGATTGACTGTTCACCCCGTAGAGAATAAATTCCACGGGGCAAGCCCCTCAAATACTTTAGTTAATCAATTAATCAAACAATTTCCTGAAATTAAAAATGTTGGCGACCCTTCGACAAACTCAGGGCAAGAGAACCTAAGGCCTGGTATTGTTCATCGGTTGGACAAAGACACTTCTGGATTAATGATTATTGCCAGGAACAATTCTTCTTTTGATTTTTTAAAAAAGCAATTTCAAGAAAGGAAAGTCGTTAAAAAATATTTAGCTTTGGTTTTTGGAAAAGTTAAGGATAAAAAAGGGGTAATTACCAAATCAATCAGTTTTTCCAAAAAGGACAGAAAAAAAAGAAGTCCTTTATTAGATGAAAAATCAAAAAAGGCCTGGACAGAATATTCTGTCCTAAAATATTTTAATAATTTTACTCTCTTAGAGGTTGGGATTAAAACCGGCCGGACCCATCAAATTAGGGTTCATCTGGCTTCAATTGGCCATCCAATTGCCGGAGACAGCCAATACAAATTTAAAAGACAAATTCCTCCATCTAATTTAAAAAGACAATTCCTTCATGCTGCTGTCTTGAAAATTAAATTACCAAGTGGTAAGATGATGGAGTTTAATTCAGAACTTCCTCATGACTTAAAAGGAATTATTAAAACCTTATCATGAATAAACTAGAGAAGTTTAATAAAAAACAAGAAAAAGAAATTGATGAGATTAGGCCGGGCTATACTGTCCGGGTTCATCAGAAAATTAAGGAGGGAGATAAGCAAAGAATTCAAATCTTTGAGGGTTTGGTTATTGCCCGAAAGCATGGCAAGGGAATTAATTCAACTATTACTGTTCGGAAAATCAGCCAGGGAATTGGCGTTGAAAGAATTTTTCCTGTTCATGCTCCTTTTATTGAGAAAATTGAAATTGTTAAAAAGCACAAAATCAGAAGAGCCAAGCTTTACTATATTAGGGATAAATCAGCCAAAGAGGCAAGATTGAAGGAAATTAAAGAGAAGGCGAAGAAATAGCCTAGGTGGTGGAATTTGGTATACACACATGGTTGAGGGCCATGGCTCGTAAGAGCGTGCGGGTTCGAGTCCCGCCCTAGGCACAGGAGAAAATTTCTTTTAAAACCGAAAGGAGGTGGAGGATGAAAGGACTGCTTTGTGCTTTGTTCATTCTTTTGATGGTAATTTCTGCTCCAAAAGCAATTGCAGGTCCGGGACAGGGAATTACCAGCTTTGAAATTGTCAACCCCAGAAGTGAAATAATTGTCTATAATATTCTATGGGTTGACCACCCATATGCTAAAGAACACCCAAAACCCTATTCAATCTACGGCGGAGGATTAAAGGGTAATTCCGCTACAGAATCGGGCGGACACTATGGCCCGGGAGAATATATTGTCATACTAGAAGACGAATATGGGAATATATTACTCAAAAAGGAAATATGGGTAGGTCCAAATACTTCTAAAGTAGTAATTGTTGCCCCAGAAGAAGAGCCAGGTAAAAGTGGCGCAGCTTAATTAAAACGGAGGCAGAAATGAAAATAGACTTGATTTCAAAAAGGCACCGATTCGTAACCGGCGCCTTTTTTAATTCCGTTCCTTATTCTTTACTTAATTCCTTCCCCAATCAGATAAACATCCCCTGCTCCGAGGGTGATAATAACGGTATTTTTATCTGATTCTTTTTTGAGGTATTTCTTTATTTCAGAAAAATTCTTAATATAAATAGCGTTTTTTGTTTTTTTAACCAAATCTCTGGTATGAATGGTTTTGTCTTTTTTTTCCCTGGCCGCGTAAATATCAGTCATAATAATTTCATTAACATTATTAAAACTTTGAGAAAATTCTTTTAGGAAAAACTTTGTCCTTGAATAAAGATGGGGCTGGAAAACAACAATAATTTTCTTTTTAGGAAAAGCTTCTCTGGCGGCCTTTAATGTTGCTTTGACTTCGGTTGGATGATGGGCATAGTCATCATAAATTAGAGCGCCTTTTCTTGTTTTCCCCTTGTATTCAAATCTCCGCCAGGTGCCGGAGAAATTCTCTAATGCTTTTTCTGCCTGGTTTCTTTTAATATCAACCAATTGAGCAACAGCCATGGCGGCTTTGGCATTACAAACATTATGCTTTCCTGGAATTTTCAATTTGATTTCCTTTTCTTTGGTATAATCAATAATTTCAGCTTTTGGTTTTGAAAACTTTAAGGTCTGTTTAATATTTTTATCTTTAGGGTTTGTAACAATGAATCCGTTTGAAGGAACTTTTGAAATTAATTGAGAAAATGCTTTTTGAATGTTTTGCATGTTTTTGTAATAATCCAAATGGTCATTATCAATATTGGTTATAACCAGAATTTTAGGAGAAAGAGAAAGAAAAGATTTTTTGTATTCGCAGGCCTCAACAACAAAGTATTGGCTTTTTCCCATAATAAAATTATCTTTCTGTTTTTTAAGAAAACTACCAATAACAACAGTCGGGCTTTTTTTAGCAGAAAGCATAATTTCAGAAATCATGGCGGTGGTGGTTGTTTTCCCGTGGGTGCCTGAAATAGCGATAGTTTCTTTTTCTTTTGAAATTAAACCCAAGGCTTGGGGATAGGAATAAACTGGAATATTTAATTTTCTGGCTTTTAACAATTCTGGATTGCTATTCTCTACTGCCGGGGAATAAATGACTAAATCAGTATTTTTTGCTAGATTGGATTTTTTATGGCCAATTAAAACTCTACCACCAAGAGATTTAATTCTTTTGGCAGCCTTGCCTAAAGAAATATCCGAACCAGATACTTTCTTTTTTAACAGAAGCATCATTTTGGCTAAGGCTGAAACGCCAATTCCACCAATGCCAATAAAATGAATTTTATTTACCTTTTCGAACATATTTATTAAACTGCTCCCCCCGATCGTATTCATTCTTAAAAACGCCGAAACTGGCTGTTCCCGGAGAAAGCAAAACAATATCATTTTTCTTAGAAAAACCTTTTGCCTTTTTAACTGCTTCTTTCATATTACCAACTAATTCAAAGGGATAATCTTTTAAATGTTTATTCATTTGTTCTGTTCCTTTTCCTTTGATTAAAATTAAAGATTTAACTCTTTTTTTAATTTCTTTAATCATTTGTTTGAAATCAAGATTCTTATCACTGCCGCCGGCAATGAGGATAATATTCTCTTTTTGAAAAGATTTCAAAGCGGCAATAACTGCTTCCGGTGAAGAAGCATTGGTGTCGTTGTAATAGGAAACATTATTAATTTTTTTAATCAATTCCAATCGGCCGGGAATGCCTTTGAATTCCTCAACTGCTTTTTTAATTAAATTCTTCTTAATTCCTAAAATTTCCAGGACCTTAATTCCTAAAGCCAGATTATTCTTGTTATGCTGGCCAATTAATTGTGTTGGCCAGTTTTTTGGAAAAGAATCTCTATTAACAACCTGACTTTTAATCTTTCCCTTAAATCTTTTTTCAATTTCTTTCTCAGCCTGCTGGCTTAGGATTAAATAATTATCCTTGTTTTGATATTTAAAGATATTGGCCTTGTCTCTGAAATATTGATTCATATTTCCCATATAATAGTTCATATGGTCGGGCAGGAAATTAGAAAAAACAGAAATATGGGGAGATATTTTTGAATGGCCAAAACCCTGCAACTGCCAGGAATCAAGTTCCAAAACAACAATATCATTTTCTTTCACCTTTTTGATTAAAGGTAGGGTTGCTATTCCTTTAACATTGCCGCCTAAAAAAACATTTTCTTTTGAATATTTCTTTAAAGCCTGGTAAATGAAATGAGTAGTGGTTGATTTTCCTCTTGTCCCGGTAATGCCAATAGTTTTTACTCTGGCTAATTTAGCAAAAAGAGAAGCATCCATTTCTATTGGAATTTTGTTTTTCCTGGCTTCTTTGATGTATTTCGAATCAAGAGGAACGCCGGCGGCTTTAATAACCATATCCCTGTTTTTGAAATCAGCTAATTGATGTTTTCCTAAAACATATTTTATCCCCTTAAATTTTTTTAACCTATTTAAAGAAGAGCGAAGTTCTTTTTCGCTCTTTAAGTCGGTAATAATGAGTTTGGCTTTGTTTTCAGCCAGGAATTTGGCCAGATTAACTCCTCTTCCCAGAATCCCTAATCCCATCAGGGTAATCTTTTTATCTTTGAAATATTTTATATAATCCATCTCTAGAATCTATCACGGGGCAACCATTGTGTCAAAACAAAATTAAACTAGGGCTTTGGTCATAATCGGTTCTTTTCTTCTTAAAAATCCGATAATGAAGGATGCTAGGGCAGCAAAAAGAAAGACCCATTGAATAGCAAAGAAGAATGAGATGATAATGATTGTAATAACCATCAGGGTTTTACCGAAATTAACTGCCATTTCTCTAAGAACAGTGAATTCATCAACATAATGTCCCTGGTCAGCCATAATTTCGTAATTAAGGGCATCAAAGGGCGTATTGAGTAAAATACTTGAAACGCTGTGATAGGCGCCAACAATGAAAATCTGGAAAGCGGTCGCAATAAAGGCCTTAATAATCCAGCCAATTGAATACAAAATGCTCCCCCATTTCAAAACCCTTTCCTTGGGTGTTTCCAGATCAATGTATCTTCCCAAAAAGAGCTGCAAAACAACCGTCACGGCAATAATCAAAGTAGCAATAAATCCGACCTGGAAATAGTTTCCTTTTAGAAGTTGGTAGATGAAAATGGGCCAGACCAGCAGGCCAACAACACTCTCTGCTCCAAAGGCAATAAAAACTACAATCATCTTTCTTTTTTCTTTTGAAAAAAATTCCTGCCAGGTTTTTTTTAAACTCCAGGAAAAATTTTCCTTTGTCCGGGGAATAGCCAGATAAGGAATTCCTGATATGAGATAAAGAAAAATCGAAACGACAAACAGAACATCAAAGCTAAAACGGGTGATAATGAAGCCGGAAATAAGAGGAATGAAAACACCGGCCCCCAAACGAGTTGCTTCAAAAATACTTACCTGCCGACAACGATTCTTTTTATCGGTAAACTTGGCAAAATCAACATGGTAAGGCAGCCAGTAAGTCATCCGATAAAGAAGAAGAGTCATAAGGATGAGAGGAATAATATATTTCCAATTACTTTGGTCGATAAAATAGAAAAGGGCGTAATAGAGAGCGCCTAAAAAGACGCTTGTCTGAAGGGCTTTTTTAAAGCCGTATCTATTCAAAAACTTTGCTCCAATTGCAACAATCAAGCCATAGGAAATGAAGCCGATTCCGTAAAAAGTAAAGGTCATTTGAATATTATTGCCAAAAAGTTCAAAAAGAAAAATCGGCATAAACAATCCTAAGAGACCCATTGAAATCAAAGCGATTGTTCGGCCGGTATACAAGGAAACAAACCCATGCGATAAAGGTTTGTCAAAATATTTCTTGTTAAACGAGAAAAGCATGCTTTCATTATATCCTATTTCAAGAAATTAAAGAACTGGAATTTTTCCACAATTTATGATAGGGTGAAATTTAATTGGGCGGTTGGCGCAGTTGGTTAGCGCGTCTCGTTTACACCGAGAAGGCCGTGGGTTCGACTCCTACACCGCCCACCAGGAGAGGTGCTTGAGTGGCCGAAAAGGACAGTTTCGAAAACTGTTGTGCCTTTATTGGTACCGTGGGTTCGAATCCCACCCTCTCCGCCGCGTAAGAAATTGCTTTGCAATTTCAACGCGGCTGTCGCGTTTAAATTTTATCTAAAATTTATTACGCGACGCCGTAATTATGATAAGAAAATATGTTTTACTATGTCTATATTTTAGAAAGCTTGAAAAGCGGTAATTTCTATATTGGACATACTTCAGATCCAAAGAAACGATTCAAAGAACATAATAATGGTAGAAGTCAGGCAACAAAACCATTTCGTCCTTATAAGCTTATTTTTTACGAAGCGTTTCTAAATAAAACTGACGCCAAAAACAGAGAAGAATATCTAAAAAGTGGCTATGGCAGAAGAACAATTAAAAAACTTTTAGCGAGTTATTTAAACTAAGGAAAAAAGAACATACGATATGTTAGACATCCTAAACCAAAATCCAATTTTCTTCATTCTTTTAGCCGGACTGGTAATTCTTGTTATTTGGAATATTTTTCTTCATTTCCAGCTAATACAGATAAAGAAAAAACTGAAGATATTTTTCAATGGTAAAAAGGCAACAGATTTAGAAGGGGTTTTATTCGAAGAGATTAGAAGATTAAAAAAAGCAGAAGGTAATATTAAAGACCTTTTTAAATTATCAGAATATCTGGAGAAAATGGCTTCAAAAAGCATTCAGCGAGTTGGCGTTGTCCGATTTAATCCTTTTAAGGAAACCGGCGGGGATCAAAGTTTTTGTATTGCTCTTCTTGATTCAAATGATAATGGCCTGGTAATTTCCAGTTTATTCACCCGCCAGGGAACAAGAATTTATGCTAAACCGATTAAAAAGGGAAAGTCCCAGTATCAATTATCAAAAGAAGAACTTGAAGCGATTAAGAAGGCGGGAAAATAGGTTTAATTTTAAAAAAGGAGGAATTAAAAAACCCGGAATTACCCGGTTTTTTGTTTTGTTTAATAAAGGTCACTTTTGACTTATAGGCTGTCTATAATTTCCCTATAAAATTTTTCTTCTTCTTCAGAAAACACCACTTGATTATGTAGGAAAAAGAAATAATCTCTAAAAATATCTCCTTGTTGTTCTATATTATAATCGTCTAGTTCATAGCCCTTTCTTATTTCATAGGCATAAACATCTAACCCCCTTATCTCCCTATCAATTAACCATAACCTAGCTCCTTTCCAGAGCGCAAATTGCCCTTGGCTTTGATATTGATAAACATGTCCGACCTCATGAACTAACCAGGCTCTGTCTTCGATATCCATTACAGAAAAATCACGAGTATCTATGTTTTTGGGGAAATATATATTTCCATTTGGAGCAATTGCCGTATAGTCATCTTGAATAAAATCTGGAAAAAACTTCCTGTTATAAATTTTAATATCTTCATACTCTATTTTATCAGAAAAGACTTCTTTTAAAAAACTGATTTCGTCTTTATTTAAATTTCTTCCTCCTGGCAAATCTATATAATAATACATCTGGGATAATAAAAATAATCCCAGAATGAATAATAGAATTTTTTTTATAGATATATATTTCATTACTATTTAAAAAATCTCTCTGCAAATCATTAAATTGCTAAAAAGATGATCATACCTAACGAGTTCTAAGTGAGCTTGTTATCTATACCTTTAATTATACCACCCAACTTTGACCTTATAAAGAGAAACCCATATTTTTCGCCTAAACCATTGAGTTTATGCCAGTATTAAGATATAATAGGGAACATATTTCTATGCCTAAGAAAGAAACAAAAAAGAATATTGGACCCCGCAGTACTGCGGGGAGGCCACCAGTCGTGGTCATTTTAGGCCATGTTGACCATGGAAAAACAAGTATTTTGGACTATATCAGAAAAAGCCAGGTGGCTGAAAAAGAAACCGGCGGCATTACCCAACATATTGGCGCTTATCAAATAGAGCATGCTGGTAAAAAAATCACCTTTATTGACACCCCTGGTCATGAGGCCTTTTCTGCTATGCGTTCTAGAGGAGCTAAAGTCGCTGATATCGCTATTCTTGTTGTCGCGGCTGAAGAAGGATTAAAGCCCCAGACCAAAGAAGCCATTACTCATATAAAGAAAACTGGCATTCCTGCTATTGTCGCCATTAACAAAATTGATAAAAAGGAAGCCCAGCCGGACAAGGTTAAAAGAGAATTATCTGAAAATGATGTTTTGGTTGAATCATTGAGTGGTCAAGTCCCCTCAGTTAATATCTCGGCTAAAACCGGTCAGGGCATTGATGATCTTTTGGAAATGATTAATCTGGTCTCTGAAATAGAAGAGTTAAAAGGCCAGCCAGACCAGAGAGCATTAGGAGTCATAATTGAATCGCGCCAGGATAACAAGAGGGGGGCAACGGCAACTCTTTTGGTCAAAGATGGAACTCTGGATAATAAGGATATTATTGGAACTGATTCTTCAATGGGAAAAATTAAGACCATGGAAGATTTTCAGATGAAGACAATTAAAAAAGCTCCCCCTTCAACTCCGGTCATTATCACCGGTCTAAATCAAGTTCCTCAAGTTGGAGAAAAATTCTATGCCTTTGAAAGTATGGAACAAGCTCAGAAAAGAGTTGAAAGAAAAACTGCCAAAAGGGATGTTTTAGGCGGCGATTCGCGGGAAGTCCTTATGGTTGAACCGGATAAAAAGGTTTTGAATATTATCCTCAAAGCTGATGTTCAAGGTTCTTTGGAAGCAATTAAGGAATCTTTAAAAAGCATTCCATCTGATGAAGTGGTTTTAAGAATTTTAAAAAGCGAAGTTGGCGAAGTAACAGAGAAAGATATTAAATTAGCTGAATCAGCCTATGCTAAAATAGTTGGCTTCAGAATTAAAGCCAGTTCTTCAATAGAAAGATTAGCCGAACAGAAAAAAGTCAGAATTATGACTTTTGACATTATCTATGAACTTATTCAAGGCATCAGGGAATTACTTTCCAGACTATTAAAGCCGGAAATAGTTAAAAATGTTCTGGGTCAATTGAAGATTCTGGCAGTTTTTCGGACAGAAAAAGACAAACAGATTGTTGGCGGCCGGGTAACCAAGGGAGTAATTAGAAAAGGACTCCCGGTTGATGTTCTTCGAAATGGGGAAAAAATAGCCCAGGGAACAGTTACCCAACTTCAGAAGAACAAGAAAGAAGCCGATGAGGTTAATAAGGACCAGGAAGCCGGTCTTTTAGTTAAAGGAACAACCAGTATTGAAAAAGGAGATACTTTGGAATTTTACGAAGAAGAAAGGAAAAAAAGAGAATTGTGACATCCTTAAGGATTGAAAAAGTTAATGAACTTCTTCGGCATGAAATCAGCCAACTACTTTTAAAAGAAGTTGATTTTAGTAATGTTTTGGTCACAATTACCAATGTTGATACTTCGCCTGATTTGAGGCAGGCAAAAATTAAAATTTGTGTTATGCCAACAGACAAAAGCGAAGAGGTAATGAAAGTTATTCAAAGAAATATTTTTGATCTTCAGCAGGAATTAAACAAGAAACTTCATATGAAGCCGGTTCCTAAAATGATTTTTGAAATTGATAAGGTTGAAGTTAAAGCTCAGGAATTAGAAGAGGTTTTAAGAAGGGTTGAAAAATAGGGAAAGTGTGGTAGAATATATTATGGTCTCGTGGCCGAGTGGTTAGGCAGCGGTCTGCAAAACCGCGTACGCCGGTTCAAATCCGGCCGAGACCTCCAGCTCGAGTGGTGGAATTGGTATACACGCACGACTTAAAATCGTGTCCCTTATGGGATGTGGGTTCGAGTCCCACCTCGAGCACAAAACAAAGAGACCCCGGATAACGGGGTCTCTTTAGGTTCCTAGAACCTCTACTTTGAGTGTCTTAACTCCGAACTGTTTAGCCTGATAACGAGATGAGAACCAGATGTCGACTTTATGGCTGTTTTTAAGAGCCATTCTGTCCTCAACTACGAAAACCTTATTTCCGTAAAGCTGAGGGAATCGGACTCTGGTACCAAACCTCAAGAAGTTACAAGCTACGACACCGTCACGAACACCTGTTCCTGAAGCGGTGATAAAAGGAGTTGAGTCGGTCTGGTCAGGCGTAGAAGAATAAGCCGTAACAGTAACCCATCTCTGAGAAACTACTACTGGCGTATCCGGACTAGCTGACTGAACCAAGGCCAGGCCTTGGAGAGTGACCAACTTATCAAATGACAATTCATTTTCCTCGGTTAAACTGGCATCTCCTAAACCAAATTGCGAAAGAAAAAGGTTGGAGAGCAAGTTAACCAAGACGAAAGAGGCTGAAACCTTATGGTTTGTATACATAATGATAAGGTAAATTAAAAAATCCCCTTTCGGGAATTTCCTAAATACTATCATATTCTACCCAATTTGTCAAGGTTTTTGGCCTATCCTGAGATTTATGCTTTTTTGTCTAATTTAAGCCATTTTGGAGCGGGTAACGGGAGTCGAACCCGTGTTATCTGATTGGCAACCAGATGTAATAACCACTATACGATACCCGCCTGGTGCCGGGGGTGAGAATTGAACTCACGACACCAGCATTTTCAGTGCTGTGCTCTACCACTGAGCTACCCCGGCATGTGGACCCAGAGGGATTCGAACCCTCGACCTTCTGACTGCCAGTCAGACGCGCTAGCCAACTGCGCCATGGGCCCGTTCTAGTACCCTCGGCAGGATTCGAACCTGCGACCTACGCGTTAGGAGTGCGTTGCTCTATCCATCTGAGCTACGAGGGCAGGTCTATCCTACTTATCCAATATATCTTATTGACTTAACCGAGTCAATGGAATATACTGGATGAAAAGTAACTTAATTTAAAACTATGACCAAGTCACCTGTTGTTGAAGTTATTAAAAAAATTAGCCCGGCGGTCGTCAGTATTACTATCAGTAAAAATCTGCCAAAAATCAGAAGGGATTTTGTTCAACCGCTGGATGAGTTTATGGATCCCCATGGACCACCAGTTATCCGTTACCGGAAAGAAGGACGCCAAAAAGTTAAACTTGGCGGAGGTAGCGGTTTTTTTGTTTCCTCAGAGGGCACTATCATAACCAATCGCCACGTTGTTATCTCTCCCGATGTTGATTACACAATCGTTACTACTGATGAGAAAGAATACCAGGCTGAAGTCCTGGCCCGCGACCCGGTTAATGATATTGCTATTCTTAAACTCAAAGATACCAAAGGAAAAAAATTCCCGGTTTTGGAATTAGGCAATTCTGATAATATTGAATTGGGTCAGAGTGTTATTGCTATCGGTAATGCCCTGGGCACGTTTAGTAATACTGTTTCAACCGGAGTTGTTTCCGGATTGAGCCGGTTCATTACCGCCCAGGATGGTCTTTCCGGTCATATTGCCCAATTAAAGGGATTAGTTCAGACCGATGCTGCCATTAATCCGGGTAATTCCGGCGGTCCTTTGGTTGGTTTTGACGGAAAAGTTATTGCTATTAACACCGCTGTTGTTCACGGCGCTCAAAATATTGGTTTTGCTATTCCGATTAATAATACTAAGAAAGATTTGGATGATTTAAAAAAACACGGCCGGATTATCCAGCCATTCCTTGGTGTCAGATATATCATGATAAACAAAGCCCTTCAGGAAGAATTCGCCCAAAGATTCAATATTCGCCTACCGGTTGATCATGGCGCTCTAATTATCCGCGAGCCCGGTTCGGGCGAATCAGCCGTTGTTCCCGGCAGTCCGGCAGCCAAAGCTAAGCTAACTGAACATGATATTATTCTTGAGTTTAATAAGGTAAAAGTGACAGAAAAGAATCCTTTACAGGATTTAATTCATAAGGCCAAACCCGGTAATCTGATTGAAGTTAAAATCCTGAGAGCGGATAAAATTGGCACGACGACAATAAAATTAGAAGAAAGAAGATAAAGAAAGGCTCTCTGCCTGAGAACAAAAACCCTCCCGTAATGCTGCGGGAAGGGGTTTTTGTTTTAATGATGAAATAGTTTAACCAACCAGGAGTTGGAAAATGAAAAAAACCAAGGGAATAATCCATTGAAAAGCGAAGACAATGAACAAGATAAGAATAAATGTCCCATATCGCTCCAAAGCTATCCTAATATTATCCCAAGAAGCCGGAAGAAAAGCAAAAAGAAGTTTGGAGCCATCAAGCGGCGGAATCGGAATTAGATTAAAGATTGCCAAAAGAATGTTAATGAAAACAATAATGCTCAATATCTGAATTAGTCCGGTTGAAGCCAGAATTCCCTCCGGCATAAAGCGGAGGGCTAAACCAAAAATAAGGGCGACTAAAAGATTGGCTGACGGCCCGGCAGCCGCTACCTTAGCCGGACCATACTTCTGGTCACGAAGATTATGAGGATTGTATGGGACCGGTTTAGCCCAGCCGAAAACAAAAGGGCTTCTAACAACAACCAAAAAAAGAGGAACAAGCAGAGACCCGAAAAAATCCAGATGTTTGATTGGGTTTAGTGTCAGCCGACCAAAATTTCTGGCAGTCGGATCGCCCAGATAGAGAGCCATCCAGCCATGGGCGAATTCATGAATAACAACTGACATAAGCAGAATTGCCAGTTGAAAAATTAAGGTAATAAAATCCATAAACTTGATAAATTAAAAATTAAATGCTAGAATATGCCATTATGTCCAGGAGATGCACGATTTGCGGTAAAAAATCAATGGTGGCGGTTATTCGAAAAAAGTTACGTGGTAAGTATAACCCAACCGGCAAAAAAAGAAAATACCCTAATTTACAATGGGTTCGTCTTGATGATGGCAAGCGAGTTAAGGCCTGCACTAAATGCATTAAAACTTTAAGTAAAGTTAAAAAACCGAAGGTTAAGAAAACAAAAACGGAGCGTAGCTTAGCTGGCCCAAAGCGTCGGGCTGGGGGTCCGAAGATCGCCCGTTCGAATCGGGTCGCTCCGAAATAGAAAGGTTCGCCCCGTCATCCGACGGGGCGCCCTGTCGAATGACAGGGCGAATCCAGTCAGCCCGACAGGAATAAAAAAATAACACCGATCGGTGTTTTTTTGTATACAAATGGCCTCGCTGCCAAGAAAATACAAACTCTAAGAATTTCGCTCTCGGATAAGTGGGTGTTCTGCTGCGTGCTCCACGAAGCCAACAGACCCGAACTCCCGGTCGAAATTACAATCCGAAATCTTAAAGAAGGTTCCTGAACAACAAAACCATTATCTATTCTACCAAAAAGAAATCCTGTTTGTCAATATTGACAATTTTAATAAATTATTTCTTTAATCCCAAAACCTTTGTCAATTGCTTAATTAGACTAAGGGCTACCGGCGCAGCTAACAAGCTATGAACTCTTTCGCCATTATCGTCTTTTATTATCCATGGCTCCTTTGTTGCCTCGACTTTCCTGTTTTTCTTGTCCCATTGGTAATTAAATTGCGGAGTGATTTCATAATCGTCAACATATTTTTTAGCAAGATTAACTGGAACCGAGTTTCTTAAAAATACCTTTGGAACACCATGTAAATTAAAAACCTTGTCTACTAATTGCCCATCTGTGTCTAATCTTTTTCTAAAAGGTTTTAACCCTAGATTATCACCTTCTTTTCCAACCATCCTAGCGCCTTTACAATCCGAGTTATCGCAGATACAATAAAATTCTTTTTTCCTTTCATCATAACCAATCTCTTTGGTTGGAAGGAGTCTCAGGCCGCGAGGCACCTGACAAACAGGACAGACAACTCTTCCCTGCATTCTGGCCTCAATAACTGATTCTGGGATGTCAATTGCTATAAAAATATCCAGGTCACTTCTGAAATTAATCAAATCTCTGAAAAAGAGGGAGTAGGAAATCTGGTCTAATTCTCTTGGAAATCCGTCAATAAAAAGGGTCTTTCTCGGCATTTTTTCTATTTCTCTTTTAATAAGGGCTAGGGTAAATTCAGTTGGAATAAGGGCGCTTGTCTTTCTGCCTATTAAAGAATCTATTGCTTCTTCTAAAGAAATATATCCCCGGTAATTATTCTTTAAATAGTCCATTAATTCCTTTTTTCTATTTCTGTCTAAAATATCTCTGTGGGCTGCTCTGATTATATCCCCGGCTGAGATATGGCCAATTTTGTTTTTTCCAAAAATCTCGATCATCATTTTGGTATATGTTCCTTTGCCCGAATTTTTTTTGCCCAGGAAATAGGCAATAAAACTATTCTTTTTAAAATAGTTTTTAAGCAAGGCAATTTCTTTTCCGGCTTTCTGGTTAAAATATTCTCGCCGTCCTCCGGGAGTATTAAGGTTAAATTCCTTTTTGACTCCTCTTGTTTTTGTCTTTGTAATTGGAAATTCGTTAACTTGTTTTTTCATATTTTTATCCTAATTAAGAGGTCAGTTTACCAAAAAAAACATCTCTTGGCAAATCAATTTTCCGTCCCTATTTTAAATAAAAATCCATTAGTTAAAACTTCAATATCTCCATTTTTATCTGTTCGGTAAATTGTCGTATCTTTCAGGCGGTCTAAAACTTCCTGATTAGGATGCTTGTATCGATTATCCTCGCCAACCAAGATAATCGCTATTTCCGGATTAACTGCCTGAAGGAAATTATAGCTTGTAGAAGTTTTACTCCCATGATGAGGGATTTTTAAGATATCTGAATCTAAATTAGAATCAATCAATTGTTTTTCAATATCTTTTTCAATATCGCCGGTCAAAAGAATTTCTGATTGATTGTAGGTTAATTTAGCCACAATTGAATTGTTATTAGCGCCTTTTCCCAAGAATTGTTCCGGCCAGAGAATATCTAAAACAATGTTATCATCCAAAAGAACCTTTTGTCCGGTCCGGGCAATTGTCAAAGGAATGTTTTTTTCTCCTATTAATTCCCGCCATCTTTGGTAAGTGACGGTTTCTTTTTCAAAGCCGCTGGTCAAAATGTGATTAACTTGATAATATTCCAGGACACTGATTAAACCTGTTAAATGGTCGGCATCGGGATGGGTTAGAATAATTAAATCAATTTTTCTGTCGTAAAAGGGCATTTCCTGATTAAGTTTCTCCAAAACAGATTTATCCGGACCGCCATCAATTAAAACCTGTTTTTTATTCGGAGTTTCAATGAAAATACTATCCCCTTGTCCAACATCAAAAAAAACAATTTCTAAAACATCGCCCGGAATCAAAGAGAAAACAACAGACCAGGTAATAATTGTTCCGCTAAAAAGAACTATTAAAATTGAAAAAGTGATTTTTCTGCCGAACATATATATATTTTATCACCTAAAAAGAATTTATTAAACTAAGATAAAAACATTGACAATAGAAGGGTTTTGTGATATAAATAGGGTATTACAGATTTGAATTGAAAGGAGGGACTTCGCATGAGGAGTGTAACGATTATCACGGTTATCGTTCTTTTCTCCGTTATTCCTTTGTCCCCAGCTGTAGCCGGGGAAGTCTCGGATTTTATTACCGAGATGAAATCCGAGCAGGCAAAAGAGATGGAGAAATTTGATCTCGTTGAAATCTGGCTGGAGCTGGCTAAAAGTATCGTGGAGTTCGGGGAACTGACCCTAATCGTCGCGGGACAGGAAAAAGAAGATTAAACCCACCGGGAGAAAAACATCTTCCAAAGAGCAGGGCGTAAAAACAACCCTGCTTTTTCATTTAACCATTTTAATTTTTTGACGCCAAATAAAAATTATTAATACTAAATAATATCCGATTAAAATTACTAAGGAAGTGCTTTTGAATTCTATCGCTGCCAAGGGTAAAAGAGATAAAGCGTCAACAACTTTAATAACATAACTTAATAAAAGCCAAACTGGGAAAGCAATAATCTTAGCTAGGGGTAGCCAAACCAGCCCGGAAAAAGTCATTCCTATTCCAGAGAGCATTATTAAAGACAATAAAGGGACAATTAATAAATTGGCCAAGGGTGAAATAAGAGATAATCGGCCAAAGTGAAAAATTAAAATTGGCAGGGTTGATAATTGGGCCGCTAAGGTCATTGTCAGAATATCTTTTAGAAAATATGGATTGGGCCATTTAGATATTTTATCGTCGAAAATGGGTTTGAAGTAAATAATGCCAAGGACCGCTACAAAAGATAATTGAAAACCAACATCAGATTTTAATAGCAAAGGATTGATCAAAAGCATAATTGTCGCAGCAAAGATGACTGCTCTGTTAGCGCTGCGAAGACGCCCAACCTTTTGAGCCAACAAAAGAAGACCGGCCATAATTCCAGCTCGGACTGCCGAAGCTGGCGCGCCAATCATGGCAATATAGAGAATCAGAATAATCAGGACAAAATAAAAGGCCTGGTTTCGCCAGAGACCAATCGCTAAAGCCAAGAATAAAAGGATCTGGGTCATAATAATCATATGCATCCCGGAGATAGCGACAATATGGCGAGTGCCGGTAATATTTAATTTTTCTTTTAATTCATTTGAAAGACCGAATCTGTCTCCAAGGAATACTGCTTTTAAAATACTTGATTGAGGAGGAAGCAAAGTTTGTTCAATAATATTTCTTAATTTATCTTTGAAATTAAAGATTCTTTGGAAGAACCAATTGCCTTGGTTTTTTTTAATTAAATTAATCTGAGGATAATAACTGACCAGATAGATTTTATCTTTTCTTAAATATTCTTTGTAATCAAAATCCTCGAATACAGCTGGTTCTTGTAATTTGCCAAAGATTTCTAAACTGTCGCCGTAATTATACTCTGGATATAATTCTGTTGTGATTAAGATTTTTCCTTCAATTTCTTCTGTTTCAAATTCAAACTTTTGTTGGTTGATTCTTTGTTCCGGTTCTCCAATAACAATTCCTTGTAAATTAACTTCTTGATCTATTTGGTCAAATAAAAAAGGTTGAGGAATCTCAACCAATGAATAAGCGAAAACACCAATAATATACAGAAGACAGAGATAGAGGAGAATTTTGGATGGGGTTATCAATACTCTATTCCTTTTCTAGCTCTAATCTTTTTAAAATAATGTTTAATTTCTTTCATTTCTGTGACCAGGTCGGCGATTTTAATAATTTCTTTTGAGGCCTTGCGGCCGGTTAAAACTACTTCTATCTTTTTAGGAGTTTTTTTAATTAAGTCAATTAAATCTTTTTTGTCTATTAAATTAAAATAAGAAACAACATTTATTTCATCTAAAATAATGCAATCATATTTCTTGTCTTTAATTGCTTTTTGGAAAAAAGAAAAACCCTGTTGAGCAAGGTCATAGTCAATCTTTTTTAAATTGTCCTTTTTAATAAATCCCTTTCTCCCAAAAACCCTGATATCAAAGTTTGATATTTTCTTAATCGCCTTTATCTCCGAACTCTGACCATCTTTTAAAAACTGGATTAATAAAACTTTCTTACCGGCCCCAACCGCCCTTAATCCCAGACCAACGGCGGCAGTAGTTTTCCCTTTTCCATTGCCAGTATAGACCTGTATCATATATTACACGTTGGGCAACTGCCTGGCGGCAGGTCAGGAATATCCGGTGAGGGATCGCGTAATTCAGGAGAGATCTCTTTTTCCTGAATCCGCTTTTTCTTGTCATTATCCAATTCCTGTTCTTTGCCCTTAATATTTAAAACCTGTTGCTTTCTGCTTTCATTCCGGTAAAGAGTTACTCCTTTGCAGCCCAGTTTGTAAGCCGAAAGGTATGACTTTTTAATATCATCTTTGGAAGCAGAAAAAGGAAAATTAATGGTTTTGCTAACAGCATTGTCAACATGCTTTTGAAAGGCAGCCTGAGTTTTAATATGGTCTTCGGGAGAAATATCCAGAGCGGTAATAAAGGTCCTTTTAATATCAGCTGGAATCCCTTTAATATCCCGAAGGCTTCCCTTGGTTGATATTTCCTCAATTAATTCCTTTGACCAAAATCCTCTTTCTTTGGCGATTTCTTCGAAAATAGGGTTGACTTCAACTAATTCTTGTTCGCCTAAAACATGTTTTCTGATAAAAGATATGGCAAAGAGCGGTTCAATTGAAGAGGAGCAACCAGCAATAATACCAATTGTTCCGGTCGGCGCAATTGTTGTTGTTGTCGCATTTCTTAACCGAAGAGTATTTTTTTCAGCATAAACGCTGTCTTTGAAATTTGGAAAAACCCCTTTTTCTTCTGCTAATCTGACTGAAGCTTTTTTGGATCCATCCTGGATGAACTTCATCACTCTTGAAGCCAAATTAAGCGCTCTCCTGGAATTGTAGGGAACCCCTAATCTAATAAGCATGTCTGCCCAGCCCATTATTCCCAGACCAATCTTTCTGTTACCTTTGGTCAGTTCTTCAATTTTTAACAGCGGGTAACGATTAACTTCAACCACATTATCCAGGAAATGAACAGTATTATTAACCGTCTCTTTTAATTTATCCCAATCAGTTGACCATTTCTTGCCATTCTTTTTAACCATCTTGGACAAATTAATACTGCCAAGATTGCAACTTTCAAATGGCAGTAAGGGTTGCTCGCCGCATTGAGGATTGACAATTCCAGAGATTAATGGCCTTTTAGAAATTTTAGTTTTTGCTTCTGGATTAGTGACATAAACTACTGTGTGGAATTCATCGACAGTAATATTATAGACATCTTCATATCCATAAAATTCTATAGATTTAACTTTATGATTGTATTGTATTAATTCTTCTTTTAATCTAGTAAACCCATTGAAGGTACTTCTCAAATCCCCCGAATAACCGTGTTTTTTGGCAAGTTTTTTAAACTCCAGATATGTCGGAACATATTTATTCTTCTTATAAAAACCCACCCCCAAATCATAATAAATCTCTCTTAGTTTCTTCCTGTTTTTAGCCTTTGCCTCTTTGGTACTACTTGTATTGCGAACCTGATTAGTATAACTTAATCGACATGACGCAGAACAAAAAGATTTAGGAATATTTTCTTTATGCTCAAAAGTATTCCCGCAAATTAAACAATTTGATTTCACTACAGGATAAATTGTTTTTGCTTGACTAATTTTCTTCTTTATCTCTGGATGTTCCTTATAAAGTTCTAATATTCTCTTACTAAAAGATTTCCTATTCTGAGGATTTTTGAAATATTTTCTTGTTAGCTGACCTATTAACTCCTTAGTTTCTTTTTTATGTCTTCTGCCAAACATACCGTTTCCTTGACCTGATTTTAGTTCGCTCATTCTTTTTCGATAAACATTTTTCTCTTTCTCTGTTAGCCTTTGCCACCATTTACCCCTCATGACATTTTGCTCGCCTGTTTGATGAAAACTATCATGCGCGCCTTGGCTCATAATTTCAAGATTTTCTATCCTATTATCCAAGCCGTTGAAATTTTTATGGTGAACTACCTCTTTGGGATACTTTTTGATTGTCCTATCTGCTAAAAACTCGGCGATCATGCGATGTTCTGCTCTAGCGCGTTTTCCATTATTCTGCGATATGCCCCAATAAACACAATTCTTTCTAGTCGCAGCATATTGAAACTTATTAAAGGGCATCAAGCTTGTTCCCGGCCTCAAATTTTTTAACTTAATTTCTTTATTATCCCTACTTCTAAATTTATGGTCCTCAGTAGCAATAATATGACTTCCGTCATCTAAAGATACTTTCCAAACAGGAACTTTTTTTCTTGTTTTTCTAGAATTTCTTCCCATCCGAATCTGAATTTTACCGTTTCCGTAACAATAGACTGGCACATCTTTTCCTTCTTTTGCCAACTGCTTTATAGAAATATAGTTCCTACCATCGGCCACCGCCACCAGAGTATCACCAATAACGCAAGGATTCGTACTTTCAATCTCTCCTAGTTTTGGTGTTGGATTATCCCGGTTAATCCGGTCAATAAATATCACTCCCGGTTCTCCATTTTCCCAGGCGTAATTAACAATTAAATCAAAAACCTCATTAGCATCTATTCTTTCAACTACTTCTCCATCTCTTGGATTAATCAAATCATATTTCTTTTTCTTTCTGACCGCCTCCATGAATTTATCGGTAATGGCAACTGAGATATTAAAATTATTTAAGTTTCCCTCTTCTACCTTGGAGGTAATAAACTCAACAATATCAGGGTGGTCTACCCTTAAAATGCCCATGTTAGCGCCTCGCCTCTTTCCTCCCTGCTTGATCACCTCTGTCGCAGCGTTAAAGACCGTCATAAACGAGAGCGGCCCAGAGGCCTGTCCTTGCGTCGCTCTGACAATGGCCCCTTTTGACCTTAAACGAGAAAAGCTAAAACCGGTTCCACCACCGCTCTTATGAATCATGGCAGTGTTTTTTACCGCTTCAAAAATTTCTTCCATTGAATCACCAACCGGAAGGACAAAACAGGCGCTTAATTGCTGCAGGGTAGCGCCGGCATTCATTAGAGTCGGAGAATTGGGAAGAAATTCCATAGAAGCCATCATTTTGTAAAATCTTTCTCCAATATTAAAAAGCTCATCGTCTGAAATCGATGGCTTAAGATTAGCTTCTGCCGCAGCAATATTAGTCGCGACTCTCTGGAAAAGCTGCTGAGGCGTTTCAATAATTTTCCCCTGTTCGTCTTTTTTTAGATACCTTGACTCTAAAACCCGCAAGGCATTAGGAGTTAATTTGGTTTTGACATTTTGGCTTAAAAGCCACCACTTATTATCCCTAATCTCTTTCCTTTTCTGCCGGTAGAGAGAATAAGCATCAGCAATCTCCTTGTGCCCTTCTTTAGCCAAAACCTCAACAACAATATCTTGAATTTGTTCAACACTAGGAATTTTTTCCTTAAAGCGCCGGTTAAGGGTTTCAACTACCCTATCAGAAATATCTTGGGACAAATCTTTGTCTTCTTTGCCTTGGGCCTTAAAGACTTTAAAAACCGCCTGAGTGGCCTTATCCTGGCTAAAATTAACAATCCGGCCATCTCTCTTCCTGATTTTCTCAAATTTTGATTTGACTGGGGTCATGCCAATATTTTACTCCAACTAAAAAGCTGGGTCAAATTAATGAAAAACAACCAACTGAAATTAATTGGTTGCCTTCTCTAACATAAAAACTATTTTAATTTCCTTCGGATAAAGGCCGGGACATCCCATTCACTTTCCTGTTCTTCTATATCTGGCATGGCCCTTGGCTTAATCGGGGGCCTTTTTTCTTTTTCTTCCGGCTGGTGGCTTGGTTGATGACTATGGCTGATTGGCGAAATGTCCTGAACCTTGGGCTCACCAACTCTTTTGAGTAAATCTTCATCAAAGCCAGTGGCAATAACAGTAATCTTTATTTCACCCTTCTTTATCTTGTCATCCATAACAGCGCCAAAAATAACCTTGGCTTCCGGATCAATTGATTCAGTAATAATCTTGGCGGCTTCATTGATTTCAGCCATGGCCAGATCGGGACCACCACTGACATTAAATAGGACTCCCTTGGCTCCGTCAATTGAAATTTCTAAAAGAGGTGAATTAATGGCTGCTTTAGCTGCTTCAATCGCCCGGTCATCACCGGTTGCCCGGCCAATGCCCATCAGGGCTGAACCAGCATCTTCCATAATCGCTTTAACATCGGCAAAGTCAACATTAACAATTCCCGGAGTGATAACTAAATCTGAAATACCTTGAACTGCCTGGCGTAGAACATCATCAACGACAGAAAAAGCATTCAAAAGAGATGTCTTGTTATCAATAACGGAAAGAAGTTTGTCGTTAGGAATTGTAATCAGAGTATCAACTCTTTCCTTTAGCTGATTAAGGCCCTGTTCAGCGATTCGGGCTCTTTGAAGACCTTCAAAAGAAAATGGCTTGGTTACTACTCCGACTGTCAGAGCGCCTGAATCTTTAGCTGCTTCGGCAATAATTGGCGCAGAGCCGGTTCCGGTCCCGCCGCCAAAACCGCAGGTAACAAAAACCATATCAGAACCCTTAACGACTTCGTGAATCTCGTCCCGGTTTTCTTCGGCTGCTTGACGGCCGATTTCGGGATTCATTCCTGCTCCCAGGCCTTTAGTTAGGTTCTTACCAATATGAACTCTTTCAGGGGCTTTGGTGTGATGAAGGTCCTGAGCATCGGTATTGATAGCAACAAAATCAACCCCGTGAATTTTACAGGCTATCATCCGGGAAATGGCATTAGAGCCACTACCCCCAACACCAATGACCTTTATTTTAGCAAAAGTTTCTACTTCCGGTTTTATTTGAGCCATAATGTTATTAAAATTAATAATAGGGACCCCCTGAAGCCCCCTCAAGCCTTTACAGAATTATTATCACAAAGGAAAAAATATTGCAAGTTTTTTTAAGGGAGGAATCCTTTTAACCACCCTTTAATTTTGCCGACCGTTGAACCAACAGAAATCTCGGGCAGAGAAATACCTCGACCACCACTCCTTCTTTGATTGTCTACGCTCCATAAAACCAATCCAATAACAGTGGCAAAGGAGGGATCCTCAACTTCATCAACAATACCTTCTAGTTCCATTGGAAAACCAATCTGGGCTGGTAATTTTAATTCTTCTTTAGCCAAATCAACTAAGCCCGGCATTTTGGCTCCTCCGCCTAAAAGAACTGTTCCGGCCGGCAGAAGCCCCTGTCGGTCAATCATTTTCAGTTCTTTGTTAGCCAATTCCAGAATCTCGCCTAATCTAGCCTCGATTATTCTAACTACTTCAGCCCGGGAAACAATTCCCTTTTCTTCTGAACCCAACCTGGATAAATCAACCATATCTTTCTTACCAATATCAGAAGATAGGGCTGTTCCATATTCCAGTTTAACTTTTTCTGCCAGGTCAATGCTGCTTCTCAGACCGATAGCAATATCATTGGTAATATGGGAAGAGCCAACCGGCAAAACGCAACTATGGACAAATTCTCCTTCTTCAAAAACAGTTAGACCAGCTGTTCCGCCGCCTAAATCCAAGGCCAGGACTCCGAGTTCTTTCTGTCTCTTGTTCAAAGATGATCGGCTGGCAGCCAAAGGCGCCAAAACCAATTCTTCTATTTCCAGGCCAACTTCTGAAACACACTTGGTCAGATTCTTAATATACGGAGCAGCTCCTTCAATAATTAAGGTATCGGCTTCCAATCTGACTCCGTTCATGCCAACCGGGTCTTTAATTCTGTCCTGGTTGTCAACAAGAAAACTTTTTGGAATGACATGGATAATTTCCCTGTTTTGAGAAACTGAAACAGCAGAAGCAGCGTTAATCACCCTTTCAACATCTTCTTTTGAAACTTCTGTGTCAGCCCGGGAAACAGCCACAACTCCTTTACTTGACCGGGAAACAATATGGTTACCGCTGATTCCGACTATGACCCGGTCAATTGAAAGACCGCTGTTTCGTTCTGCTTCCTGAACCGACTGGCTAATATTTTTAACCGTTTCTTCAATATCAACAACAACTCCCCGACGAAGACCATAGGAAGGAACTTGTCCAATACCAATAATCTGGGGTTTGGTCCCGTCCGGTTTCATTTTGGCTATGACAGTCCGAATAAAACAGGTGCCAACATCCAGACCAACAATGATGTTTTCTTTAGCCACAATAAATAATTTTCAATTACCAATTTTCAATTTTCAAACAATTTTCAATGATTTAATTTTCAATTAAATTGATTATTGATTGATTATTGGTTATTGAGAGTTGATAATTTTCATCAAAATCTCCTTCTCCATCTCCTCCATCTCTTTTGCCTCTTTATCTTCTTTTTCGTGTTCGTATCCTAACAAATGAAGTATACCATGGATTAGCAAAACGGTCAGTTCTTTTTTTAAAGAATGACCAAGGCGCCTGGCCTGTTTTTTTGCCTGAGGGTAACAGATAACAATCTCGCCTAATCTTTTAATCCCATCGGGCGGCTGGATAAATTCTGTTTTTTCTCCTTTTTTTAATCGGGGAAAAGATTTGGACAGATAGGGAATAATGGACTTGTTATCAAAAGATAAGACATCAGTTACCCGATTCTTGCCCCGATAGATTTTATTTAATTTTCTCATTCGGCCATCACCAACAATTGCCAGGCTAATTTCTGTTTTATCCTTCAAATTAATCTTTTTTGAAACAACCCCAAATATTTTCTGAAAAAACTTTTCATCTATCTCATTTTGAGTAAAATTATGGATTTCCAACATTATTCCTTTTTCAATTCCTCCTGAACAATTTTGCTAATAACGCCTCCTTCGGCTTTGCCTTTGAGTTCGGACATAACCGCTCCCATAACTTTGCCGGTTTCCTGTGGGCCGCTTGCCCCTAATTCTTCTATCTTTCCCTTTACTATTTTCCTAATTTCTTCTTCCGGCATTTGTTCCGGCATGTATTCCGTTAAAATGCCGAGTTCTTCTTTTTCCTGTTTGACTAAATCATCTCGATTGCCTTTCTGATATTGTTCGATTGAATCCTTTCTTTTTTTAACTTCACTTGAAATTACTTCTAAAATTTCTTCGTCATTTAATTGGCTTAATTCTTCCAGTTTTTTCCCTCGACTTCGCTCGGGATCCCGACCTTGCGTCGGGACCTCTTTAGCTAATTTAGCCCTTTTGTCTTTTTCTTTGTTCTGAATCGCGGCCATGAGCATTTTCAAAACAGAAACCTCAGTGTTTCTTTTAGTCGTCATTGCGCTTTTAATGTCTGTTTTAATCTTCTCTTTGAGAGACATTCTTTTTTGGAATTACGAATCAGGAATTAAGCATAAAATTCATAATTCATAATTCTTTATTCCTTATTCCATTACTATCTTCTTTTCCATCTGGGTTCTTCTTCTAAAAGACCCATTTTTCTTAATTTTTCTTTTTCTTTGGAGATCTTATTTCTTCTTAGAGCGCCCTCCCTTCTTTCACGTTTACTCTTTGTTTTTTCCAGAAATCTGGCTTTGCGGGCACGAATTAAAACACCGCTTTGCTGAATTCTTCGGGTAAAGCGCCTTAACAGACTGCGAGTTGTCTCGCCTTCTTTTTTCTTTACTTCTATGGTCATAAAAGAAATCACCTCCTTTAAAAATTGATGTCATCTCTTGGTTTGGATTTTTTAATTATTTCCAATGCCTCTTCGGCTGAATCGACAATGCGATAAAAATCCATGTCCTTTTTATCAATAAATTTGTTTTTTCCGTAACTGATTTTCTCAATCCATTCAGTAACCGGTCCCCAGAATTCTTTGCCAACGCAGACAATTGGAATATATTGGGGAATCTTTTCTGTCTGAATTAAAGTTAAAATCTCAAAAAACTCATCCAGAGTTCCGTAGCCGCCCGGGAAAAAAACATAGGCCTGAGCTGAATAAGAAAGCATGACTTTGCGGGTGAAGAAATAGTGGAAGCCCATGGCTTTTTTAATGAATTGATTCATTCGCTGGGCATATTTTAATTGGATATCCAATCCAACCGATTCTCCATCAGCATTATATGCCCCCTTATTAGCTCCTTCCATTATTCCCGGCCCACCGCCGGTAAAAACAGCGAATCCTTCTTTTGAAAGCATTCCAGCCAGCTTTTCGGCTTCCTTGTAACGGGGATCATCAGGAGAAACCCGGGCAGAACCAAAAAAAGTGACTGATTTGCCAAAATTACTTAGGAACTCAAATCCATCAACAAATTCGGCCATAATTCGAAATATTCTCCACTGGGCCGATTCCTTAAAATCATTTTTTTCCTTGATTTTTTCTTCCTTGGCTATCTGGGGTAATTTTGAAGCCGGAACCAATATTTTTTTTCTAATTTTTTCGTCTCCATTCATATTTGAATAATTTAATTATCTATCCTATCCTACTATTTTTTAAATTTTTTGTCAAAAGCGTCTTGTGAAAAGAAAAGCCCTTTTCTAAGGGACATTAAACCAACTATTAATTTATGAGGTAATAGGGTTAAATATATTTATCGGCGATGTTGGAAGCGGCGTATGATTCAGGCTTGATTTTGGCATTAAAGCCATTACCTCTAACCATACCAACAACCTCTTTAATCATTTCACGAGTTGGTCCATTTTGACCAACATCAATATGAATCTGAAAATCGTAACTCGGTTGATTGGATTTAACAGCTGATTCTAGTTGTCCTAGAATGTCCTGAGCGGTTTTAAGAGAAAGAGTAACTTCCTGATAAATTCTATCTCTCAAGGTATGATATGTCTTTCCCCCATTGGTTTTTTTCCAAAAATATCTACCACCACGACCAACCCGACAGACAATAATGGCCGTAACGAAATCGGCTTTTTCACAACCATTAGAATCAGTCCCGACGATTAGTCGATACTTGTTTTCTGAATCTTCTTTGATGTAATCCGAAATTTCCCGGGCAACTCTAATCAGTTCCATTTTTCCTTTTGTCGGGCTTCGGAATATCTCTTTTTTGCTTTTCATTGTCCTTATTGTAAAACTTTTGATAGATTTTGTCAATTTCTTCTTTTTGCTTCTTGATATCTAAAAACTCCCGCCGAATGCGAGACTTTTCAAATCGAATATATTTACGAATGCTTTTGGGTAATTTTCTTTCCATGTCTAAGTGGTAAAATAGTAAACCTCGTAAACCGCGCCAAGGATGAAGAAGAGGATTAGGGAATAAATTAAAAGACGGGGAAGATTAAGAGAATAGGCCGGTTTGATATCTCCTTTTTTCTTGGCTTGCAGATAAATCAGAATCATTAAAGTAATATCAATACCTAAAAATACTCCGCCGGCCAGGCTAATAATGGTAATGAAATTATTAAATCCGAGGAGGAAGAATATTAGGGGAACAAAGCAGGCCAATGCCCAGGAAAGATTCTTCTTTATCCCAATATCATACCAGAGGATTTTTTTAAGAGTTAAGCCAATTGTTAAATACGAGGTAAAAACAGTTAAGAAGCCGAAGATAAGGGCCAGATTAACAATACCATCGCCCAATATATTTTTCAGGCCGGTAATGGCATCATTGGTTGTATTCTGACCGGTAATGCCGGTGATAATGACAATGAAGAAAAGATAAGTCAGGGCTGA
This sequence comes from uncultured Candidatus Saccharibacteria bacterium, assembly GCA_964594965.1. Taxonomy (GTDB): domain Bacteria; phylum Patescibacteriota; class Minisyncoccia; order Portnoybacterales; family UBA2143; genus CAZQMX01. The sequence continues at coordinate 48,706 of CAZQMX010000002.1, forward strand.
AATCAAAATTGACCAAAAGATTACTTTTTTTAAATCTTTAGGATTATCTTTGAGCATTTCTCTGATTTCCGGAATCAAAGAACTACCAAAAAGAGAAAAAAGAATTGCTCCGTAGGGAAGGAATAGATAGGTTGGATTAAAATTAAATAGGTTTGGTGTTTCAATTAAAGAAAAACCTCTTTGGAAAATAAAGAGCAGGACAACAAAAAACAAAATTAAAAGAATTGATTCAACCCGGGCAATGCTTTTAATGCCGAAATAGATTAGGAGGGAACCGATTAAAAACAGAGCTAAAACATAGAAAAGAAGGCTTTGGCCAAAAAAAGGATTAAAAAGAGAAAAAAGAAATCCTCCGCCAACAACCAGATAAGCCAGGAGGGCGCCGCCCAATCCCAAACTATTACTCAAGAAAGAAAGTCCCTTGGCCCATTTGCCCAAATATTTTTCAGCGTAACCGGGTAGACGATGAAGGCCTTTTGTCCTTAAAACAATTTCCCCATAAACAAAATTTGTTAAAACGGCAATTGCTCCGATAATGATGAAATAGAGGAGCATTGTCCAGATACCGACTTTTGAAGTAATGTAGGGCAAACTAAAAAGTCCGACACCAATAATGGTCCCGGTTAAAGTTGCTAAAGCTTTGAAGAAATTTTTGTCTCTCATAAGACCTCTTTCAAGATAATTTTTCGTTACGAAGATTAAAGATTTTGAGCGAAAATTGTGAAAAGGGAGGAGCTTATACTAGTGTATAGGCGACGAGGTTTGAACAATTTGCAGCCAAAATATTTAATCTGGAGTAGAAAGGATTGTTTTGGAAGGGGTCTAATCTAGTAGGCAGGGAGATATCCTCGATTACCCAGCCAGCTTATTAAATAGACAGAAATTATTCCCCAGATAATAGAGAGGGCCAGGATAATCCCGCCCTGTTTTTTTAAATCCTCTTCTGTTAGAAAAGCAACAGCCAAAACTATCCCTGAAATAGGACTGATTAAAGTAATGGCAATTGCCAGCCAAAACCATTTCTTTTTTGAACTAAGAGTAATTTTTTCTTCCATTAAAATTCCTTTATTAATCCTCCGCCTAATAAATGAAGGTGGAGATGAAAAACTGTCTGACCGCCTCCTTTTTCAACGCAGAAAATTAAGCGATAGCCCTTTTTATCAATATTCTGCTTTCTAGCTAAATCTCTGGCTAAAAAAATCATATCATTAATCAAGGGTTTATCTTCTTTTTCTAAATCATTGATTGACCTAATATGTTTTTTCGGGACAATTAAAAGATGAACTGGCGCTTTTGGATTAATATCCTTAAAGACGATTACCTGGTCGTTTTCAAAAACAATATCGGCTTTTTGCTTATGCTCAGCAATCTGGCAAAAAATACAATCCTTCATTACTTCTTAACTCTCTTTTTAATTTCTTTAACAACTTTTTCCAAAGGAACGGTTTCCTGGCTGCCGGAAGCCATATCCCGGATAATGATAGTTTCATCCAGGGCTTCTTTCTGCCCCAGAATCAGGGCAAAACGAGCATTCATCTTGTCGGCAATTTTCAACTGACTATTGATTGTATTTTTACTGAACGAACTTGATGTTTCTATGCCGGCCTGTCTTAGTTCTTCAAATAGTTTTAAGGATTTCTTCTTGCCTAATTCACCTAATTGAATCAGAAAAACCAGGGATGAATTCCTTAAAGGGACTTTAACATCCTTCTCCATCATCAGATTAACTATCCTGTCCAATCCCATAGCAAAACCAACTCCGGGCGTATCTTTGCCGCCGAGGAGTCTAACTAATCCGTCATAGCGGCCGCCGCCGCCCAAAGCAGACTGCCTGCCCGCCGAATTGGCGGGTCGGCCATCCCCTTCTTCCGGCCAGATCTCAAAAACGGTTTTAGTGTAATAATCCAGTCCCCGGACCAGATTAGAATTGAGGATATAGGGAACTTCAACTTCATCAAGATATTCAAGAACATTCTTAAAATGGTTATGACATTCTGGACAAAGATTATCAATTGTCTGAGGAGCTTCTCCGGCTATCAAAACACATTTTTCATTCTTGCAATCCAACAATCTTAAAGGATTTTGTGAAAGTCGTTTCTGACAATTAGAACAAATTTCTTTTTTTCTCCTCCGGTAGAAATTAACCAGTTTCTTTCGGTAGGCCGGTCGGCATTGGCGACAGCCAATGCTATTAATCTGGGTAATGACATTTTTAAGACCAACTCCTTTAATAACGGAGAAGAATAATTGGATTAATTGGGCATCCAGAACCGGATCTTTTTCACCAAAGATTTCAAAATTAGCCTGTTCATGCTGTCGGTAACGGCCTTTTTGAGATCTTTCATAGCGAAAAACCGGTCCGGTGCTATAGAGTTTAATTGGGTGTGGCAAAGAAGAAAGACCGTTTTGAAGATAGGCCCTGATAACGGCCGGGGTAAATTCCGGACGAAGGACTAATTTGTCTCCCCCTTTTGTTCTAAGGGTATACATTTCCTTTTGGACAATATCAGTTGTCGCGCCAGTTCCCCTAATAAACAGATCAACATCTTCTATTATTGGAGTATCAATTTGTTCAAAGCCATAAGTCTTGGCTGTCTTAGAGATTACTTGCCTGGCTTTTTCCCAATAGGCCTGTTCTTGAGGCAGAATATCTCTTGTCCCCTTTGGCGCTTGAAAGGTTCTTTTTCTTTTCGGAGTTGTTGTTTTTTTCTTGCTTTTTGTTGGCATGATTAAAAAACCTCTGCTTGATTAAAAGGCCAGGCTCTTATCCAGACCTGACCAACAATATTATCTTCTGGTAAAGCTCCCCATCGTCTTGAATCAGAACTAGCTTTCCGGTTATCGCCCAAAACAAAATATTCTTGATTGCCTAATTCTATCCTGGTCTCTCCTTGGGTGGTCATTTCTTCAGAAAGATAACCTGTTTCATCAAGTTGAAGATTATTAACAAAAACCCGACCACCTTTAATCTCTATTATCTCGCCGGGAAGACCGACAATTCTTTTAATATAATACTGGGAAGGGTCAAGGGGATATTTAAAAACAACAACATCCCCGCGCTGGGGATTATCAAAGCGATAGCCAATTTCATTAATAACCAGATATTGACCATTATCAAAATTGGGCTCCATTGAAGCCCCACGAACGAAAAACGGCTGAATTAAGTAATAGCGGACCGGGATAATGATAGCCAGGGAAATAACGACTATTTTAACTATTTCCCAGATAAAAGTCAGTAATTTTTTCATTGCTTTTTTGTCATTCTGAGCGAAGCGAAGAATCTGTTTAACAGATCCTTCGGGCTTTGCCCTCAGGATGACAACTCTGTTGTCAATTCTAAACTATTTCTTGTTGAAAATCAACCACTCTGATATACTTTGAAGAATGACAGGAAAAAAGAAAAAAAGAATTGTTTCCTGGGTTGTATTCTTTACATTTTTCTTGTTTCTTTTTTTTCTCTATCAGATAATGCCTTCTTCTTCTTTTGAAGTCCAGTCGGGTCAGGAATTATCAGAAGAGAGAAAAATTGTTTTCAAATCCCTTCCTATAATTTCAAAAGAGGGGGATCTCAAAAAAAACATTTTAATTCTTGGTCGGCCAGGTCCGGGCTATTCCGGCAGTAACCTAACCGATACCATTATTCTGGCCCGTATTGACCAAAGCGATTCATCCAAAAAAGCAACTTTGATTTCTTTACCAAGGGATTTACTTGTTAAAGTTCCTGAAAAAGGAAATCTGACTAAAATCAATTCTCTCTACACTCTTTCCGGCATAGAGGGCCTAAAAGAGAAAATTAAAGAAATTACTGGTCTTTCAGTTAATAATCATCTCATTATTGACCTGGTTGTTTTCAAGGAAATCATTGATTTAATTGATGGTCTTAATGTCTATGTTGCTCAGGATATCCATGACCCGTATTTTCCCGGGCCAAATCACACTTACCAGACATTTAACTTAGCCGCCGGCTGGCGCTATCTTGATGGAGAGAATGCCTTGAAATATGCCCGGACCCGCTATACTTCGCCTAACGGCGACTTTGACCGAATGGCTCGTCAGCAACAGATTATCCAGCTTCTAAAACAAAAAGTTCTGGCCCTTAATCCCTTATGGGACTTTCCAACCTATTTGAAAATATTTAATTCCCTTAATGAACGAATTGAAACTGACCTCTCTATTTTAGAAATGCGTCTTTTTTATCAGATTGCCAAAGAGATTGGGGCTGATAGAATAAGGAGTGTTGTTGTCGATAAAAAGGAAACCGGACTTTTGACCGGCGGCGGAGTCATGTTTGGAGAGCAAATGGCCTCGGTTGTCTATCCTGTTATTGGACAAGGGAATTACCGGGAAATACAAGGATATATTAAGGAAAGTATTAAATGATGAAATTAATTGTTGGCTTGGGCAATCCTGGAGAGAAATATGAAAAGACCCGTCATAATTTGGGTTGGCGGGTAATTGATTTTTTAGTTGAAGAAATGGGAATTAATCAATTAAAGGAAGATAAAAAATTTAAATCCCTGATTGGTAAAAAGAATAATATCATTTTGTCCAAACCACTGACCTTTATGAATAACTCTGGTCAAAGCGTTAAGGCCGTTGCTGACTATTTTAAAATTCTTAATCAGGATATTTTAATTATCCATGATGATATTGATTTGGATTTAGGCGAGACAAGGATACAGGAAGGCAGAGGCGCTGCCGGACATAAGGGAGTTGAATCAATTATTGAACACTTAGGAACAAAAGATTTTAAGAGAATTAGAATTGGCGTTAAACCGGCAGAAGAGAATATTGATACCCCGAAAGGGAATAAATTCCCAACGGGGCAGGCAGAAAAGTTTGTTCTAGAAAACTTTACTAACCAGGAAGAAAAGATTATTGGAGAAATAATTAAAAAGGCCGCCCAAATAATTAGGACGACTTTTAAACTACCTAGTCTTCACTAGCCTACCCAGGAGCGTTAGAAACAAGTTCGCAAAAGCGAGTCATCTCTAATCTTTCAGCCGCTTGAACTAGGAGGGATTGTTCAAGTAATGGCTACTCCGCGGGCAGGCTGGTAGAGACTAGTTTGCCTATAAGAGGTCATACTATAAAAAATGGAAGGAATTGTCAATAAAAAATATTTTAATGCCTTTAATTGTATTGATGGAATCGGTCCAATTGCTTTTAAGAAATTATTAGTTCATTTTAAATCTTTGAAAGATGCCTGGTCTGCTGATCTAATTGAATTCAGCCGAGCAGGCCTAAGCAGGTCAGTTATTGAACAAATTAAAAAACAGAGGCCAAAGATTAACCCTGATTTGGAAATGGAAAAACTTTCAAGAGAAAATATTGACCTAATTACAGTTTTTGATAAAAATTATCCTCAATTGCTTAAAGAAATCTATGCTCCGCCGGCAATGCTATACATTCGCGGCCAATTCAAACCAAAAGATAAATTCAGTTTAGGTATTGTCGGACCAAGAAAACTTTCTCCCTACGGAAAACAAATTACTCCCTTAATTACAGCTGAATTATCTCAATCAGGATTAACTATTGTCAGTGGTTTAGCCAAAGGAATTGACACCTTGGCTCATCAGGCAACAATAAAATCCAAAGGAAGAACAATTGCTGTTTTGGGCTCTGGTCTGGATAAAAGGAGCATCTATCCTTATCAGAACAAGCATCTGGCTGAAGAGGTCAGCCAGAACGGCGCTCTTATCAGTGAGTACCCGATTGGTACCCGTCCTCTGGCTCAGAACTTTCCCCAGCGCAACAGAATTATTTCCGGCCTGAGCTTAGGAATTCTGGTTATTGAAGCTGGAGAAAAAAGCGGGTCTTTAATTACTGCCCGAGATGCTTTAGAACAAAATCGAGAGGTCTTTGCCATCCCTGGTTCGATTTTAAGCCAAAACTCGACAGGAAGTAATAATTTGATTAAAATGGGAGCAAAGCTGGTAAGCCAGGCTAATGATATTTTGGAAGAACTGAATTTGAGATAATTATCAACTCTCAATAACCAATAACCAATCAACGATCAAGTATCAATGATCAATTCTTGAATTAATTAATTTAATTGAAAATTAAGAAATTGATAATTGTTTGATAATTGAAAATTGATAATTGAAAATTAGCTTATGCGTTTAGTCATAGTTGAATCCCCAACTAAATCAAAAACAATCTCTCGGTATCTAGGTAAAGACTATCGGGTGCTTTCTTCCTATGGGCATATTCGTGACTTGCCAATAAAAGGACTTGGCATTGATGTTAAAAAAGATTTTAAGCCGGAATATGTTGTTCCGGAAAAAGCTGAAAAAGTAGCCAAGGAACTTAAGGCTGCCGCTAAGAAAGCAAAGTTGGTTATTCTTGCTACGGACGGAGACAGAGAAGGAGAAGCCATTGCCTGGCATATTCTTCATATTCTAAAATTATCTGATTCTTCTTATCAACGAATTGTCTTTCACGAAATAACCAAGAAAGCAATTGAAAAAGCACTTAAAAATCCTCATAAAATTAATCTGAAACTTGTTAACGCCCAGCAGGCTCGACGAATTCTGGACAGGTTAGTTGGATACAAGCTTTCGCCTTTCCTTTGGAAAAAGGTTGTCCGGGGACTCTCAGCCGGCCGGGTTCAATCAGTCACCGTCCGACTAATTGTTGACCGGGAAAGAGAAATCAAGGCCTTTAAACCGGATGAGTACTGGTCTATTGAGGCCAAGTTAAAAAAACGGGAAGAAAAGGAAGAATTCATTGCTCATTTAATAAGGGAGAATAAGAAATCAATTTCTAAACTGGGAATAAAGAATAAGAAAGAAGCTGATGGGATATTAAAGAATTTAAAAGATGCCCAATACCAGGTTTCCAGGATTGAAAGCAAAGAAGCTCAAAGGCATCCTGGTCCTCCTTTTACAACCAGCACCCTTCAACAGGAAGCCGCCCGTAAACTAGGATTTTCATCCCAGCAAACAATGCGGATCGCCCAGCAACTTTATGAAGGAGTAGGGCTAAGCAAAGGGTCAACTGGATTAATTACTTATCATCGAACTGATTCTCTCAATATTTCCGGCGAAGCATTAAGAAAAGCCCAAGAATTTATTCAGGAAAAATTCGGCTCTAAATATTCTCTAACTGCCCCGAGGGTCTTTAAAACTAAATCTAAAGGCGCTCAGGAGGCCCACGAGGCCATCCGACCAACCAGGCCGGGCCGGGAACCGGGAAAGATCAAACAACGCCTGGATAAAAGACAACTTAGACTTTATGACCTAATCTGGAAAAGATTTATTGCCTCTCAAATGACACCTGCTATTTTGGATTCAACTTCAGTTGATATTCAGGCCAAGGGAGCATCGAATAAATCATATACTTTCCGAGCAACCGGTTCTGTCATTAAATTCGACGGATTTTTGAAGGTTTATCCAGGGAAAATGAAAGAAAACATTCTGCCAAAATTAACCAAGGAAGAAATTATGAAATTAATCAAACTATTCTCCGAACAGCACTTTACCAAACCCCCGGCCCGATATACGGAAGCTTCCTTGATTAAAATTCTGGAAGAATACGGCATTGGCCGTCCTTCAACCTATGCTCCAACTATTAATACTATCCAAAAACGCGGCTATACAGAAAAAGATGAACAAAAAAGATTTGTTCCAACAGAAATTGGTTTAATTGTCACAGACATTCTTAAAGAAAATTTCTCTCAAATTGTTGATGTTAAATTTACCGCTAAGATAGAAGAAGACCTTGATGAAATTGCTCGAGGAAAACAGGACTGGGTCAAAACCCTGAAAGAATTCTACGAGCCTTTCATTAAAAATCTGGAGAAGAAATATGATGAAGTCAAAAAGATAAAATTTGAGGAAAAGACCGATAAAAAATGTCCCAAATGCAGTAAGCCAATGGTAATTAAAATGGGACGATTTGGAAAGTTCTATTCTTGTTCTACCTTCCCGAAATGCAAGCATGCTGAACCAATTATTAATTCAACTGGTGTTAAATGTCCCGAATGCCAAAAAGGTGAAATTGTTGAAAGGAAAACAAGAAAAGGAAAAACCTTTTATTCCTGTTCCAAATACCCTAAATGTAAATATGCTCTTTGGGACAAGCCGATTGATGAAAAATGCCCGAAATGTAAATCACTTCTGGTAGAAAAGGGTAAAAAGATTAAATGCAGTAATAAGGAATGCGGATATGTAAAGGAAATGTAAAAGCCGCCTCCAGCAGGGACGGCTTTTTTAGTAAAAAAACGACTCTTGTCAAATGAGAAATCTTATTGTATAATCAGAATTACTATGGTCACTATTGAAAAAATTGTTGACGAGTTCAAAAAGAATCATCCCTTGGCCAGCGCCAAGGTTATTGAAAGGGCTTGTGAGTTCGCTGAAAAACATCATCGGGGACACAAGAGAGCGTCTGGCGAACCATATTTTAATCACTGTCTTAGCACAGCTTTGACTTTAGCAGAGTTAAAGTTGGACGCTAAAACAATTGCCGCTGGCCTACTTCATGATGTTCTAGATGATACTAGGGCAACTCCCGGTCAAGTAAAGAAGAATTTCGGGGAGAATATTTTAAATCTTGTTAAGGGCGTCTGTAAAATGGGAAAGATTAAATATCGGGGCAAAGAGAGAATGGTTGAAAACTTAAGAAGATTGTTTTTAGCCATGGCTAAAGATATCCGGGTAATTCTGATTAAACTGGCTGACCGGCTTCATAATATGAAAACCCTTGATGCCTTACCAGAAGAAAAGCAAAAGAGAATTGCCTTGGAAACCCTAGAAATCTACGCTCCTTTAGCTGATCGGCTTGGTATTAATGAATTAAAAGGAGACCTGGAAGACCTGGCTTTTAAATATGTTTATCCTGAAGAATACCAGGAAATAGTTAGCCAGGTTGAAGATAAATACATCCAGGGAAAAAAGTATCTTCAAAAGATTATTCCGATTATCAAAAAAACTTTGGCCAAAAAAGATGTCCGGGTAATAGAAATCCATGCCCGGACCAAACATCACTATAGATTATACCGGAAACTTCTCCGTCATGATATGGATTGGCATAAGGTTTATGACCTGGTTGCCTTGCGAATTATCGTTCCGGATATTGAAAACTGCTACGCTGCTTTAGGAATAATTCATAAAAAATGGAAGCCGCTTATTGGCCGAATTAAAGATTACATTGCCATACCCAAACCCAATGGCTATCAATCGCTTCACACAACCGTTTTTTGCCAAGGAGGAAAGATTACTGAATTCCAGATCAGAACTCCTCAAATGCATCAGGAGTCAGAATATGGTATTGCTGCCCATTGGTATTACAGCGAAGAAAAAGGCCTTAAATCATATATTAAAAAGAAAATTTTAAGACGGGAACCAAAAAGAGAATTCAAAGAAGAAGAACTAGGCTGGGTCAAACAACTTCAGGAATGGCAAAAAGAAAAATTCTCCTCGCCGGAAGAATTTATTGATTCTTTGAAAATTGATTTTCTTAAGGACCGGATTTTTGTCTTTACTCCCAAGGGTGATGTTATCGACCTGCCCGAAGGGGCAACTCCAATTGATTTTGCTTATCAGATTCACAGCGATATTGGCCACCAGTGCACCGGCGCAAAGATTGACGGAAAATTAAGTTCTTTATCTCGACCGCTCCAAAATGGGGAGATGATTGAAATTATTACCCAAAAAAACAAAAAGCCAAACAGGGATTGGCTTAAGTTTGTTAAAACCAGCGAAGCCAGAAAAAGAATTAAAAACTGGTATCGAAAAGAGGAAAATCCTTAAGCTTTGGAAAGTAAATTAACCAATTGGTCTAATTCTCCCTGGTTGTTAAATTCAACCCTAACATGACCAAGATCGCCTCTCTGGGTAATACTGACCCGGCGACCAAGGGCTTGTTGAAGCTCGCTTTCTAATTTCTTGAAAAGCGGGTTTTTTGGTCCAAAAGATTTTGCTTTTTCCGGCGCTGCCATTTTCCTGGCTTTTTCTTCTGCCTGGCGAACACTTAAATTCTTTCTAATAATTTCTCTGAAAATAGGGAGGCGGACTTCTTGCTTGGCTAACAAAAGGGCGCGGCCGTGTCCCTCGCTAATTTTATTACTCCTGATTGAATTTTGAACTTCCGAAGGTAGAGTTAAAATCCTCATGGCATTACTCACCGTTGATCGGTCCTTGCCTATTTTCTCGGCAATTTCATGGTGTTTCAAACCAAAATCATCCTGAAGTCTCTTAAAAGCCAAAGCTGCTTCAATGGCATTAAGGTTTTCTCTCTGAATATTTTCAACTAAAGCAATCTGCAATCTTTCGTTAGCCCGGCTGTCTTTGATAATGACCGGGACGCTTGGCAGTCCGGCTAATTTAGCTGCCCGCCATCTTCTTTCTCCGGCAATCAATTCATATTCAACCTGGCGACCCCGTTCGGTCGCTTTTTCCAGTTTAGAAACAATTAATGGCTGTAAAATCCCATGTTCCCTGATTGAATCAGCCAATTCGGTTAAGCCTCCTCTTGATAAATCTTTTCTGGGTTGTTCGGAATTCGGCCTGATTTTATCAACTTCAATATTAAAAATACTCTCCTTTTTGGGCAGACTTGAATCAGGTTTTTCTTTTTGTCCCTTAACTAAATCTCTTAGCTTTGATTCCCTTTTAGGAATAAGCGATTGAAGTCCTCTACCTAATGATGTTGCCATAAAACATAAAACATGGAACATGAAGCATGGAACAATTTATATGTTTCAAGTTTCAAGTTTCAAGTTTCAAGATTATCTGTCTAATTCTATTATCTCCTGGGCCAGTAGGCGATAAGCCTTGGCGCCTTTTGAATGAGGGTTGTATTGAATAATTGGCTGGCCAAAACTGGGTGCTTCAGCCAATTTAATACAACGAGGAACAATTGATTCAAAAACATAGCCGGAAAAATTCCTTTCCATTTCTTTTCTGACCTGACGGGATAATCTATTCCGACGGTCATACATGGTTAAAAGAGCTCCTTTAATTTTTGTTGGACTCTCTAAGTTCTCTTCAATCAGTTCAACTGTTCTTAAAAGCTGGCCTAATCCTTCCAGGGCGTAATACTCGCACTGAACCGGAATAATGACCTCGTCGGCCGCAACCAGGCCATTAATTGTTAAAAGACCTAGGCTTGGCGGGCAATCAATTAAGATGTAATCATAGTTGGTCCTGACCTGACGAAGTAGTTCATGGAGTCGGTATTCACGATTAGGCATATTAACCAATTCAATTGTTGCTCCGGCTAAATCAGAAGATGAAGGAATAATATCATAACCAAAAAGACCGGTTTTTTTAATAATTTCTTCAGGCAAAAGACCGCCGATTAAAGAATGGTAAAGATTAAGAGGAACTGTTCGGGGATTAATCCCAAGACCTGATGTTGCATTAGCTTGGGGATCAATATCAACCAAAAGAACATACTTGCCTAAAGCAGCTAAATAGGAGCCTAAATTTATTCCAGTCGTTGTTTTGGAAACCCCGCCCTTCTGATTAACCAAACTAATTACCCTTGCCATATTCCTATTATACTTCAATACTAAAAAATTGACAACAAGGGGTTTTTAAGAGAGAATGAAAATATGGGGATGTGCTGGAACTGGTAGACAGTGCGGTCTCAAACACCGCTGGACGCAAGTCCGTGTGGGTTCGACTCCCACCATCCCCACTAATAGGGTTCGCCCCGTCATTCGACGGGGCGCCACATCGGATGATGTGGCGACTCCCACCCCAGGCACATTAAAATACCCTGCTTGAGCAGGGTATTTTACTTAAATAGCTTCATTAAATCTTTTTTTGTTATTGGACCGACCCGGGTAATCCTTGGCTGGGAACGGGTTAAGTCCAAAACACTTGAGGGCGGGCTTTCTGGTAAATCACCGGCGTCAAGAATTAAAGTCGGCCGGGGATAGGCCCTTTCAAAAGTTTTAATCACCTCTTGGGATGAGATTAAAGGCGGATCGCCGGAAAGATTAGCTGAGGTGCAGGTGACAGGAAAATCAAGATTTTCCATTAAATATCTTGTGAAAGGATGTTCCGGGATTCTCATGCCAATACTTCTTTTACCGGCGGTTAAAATCTCTGAAAGAGCATCTCTTCTTTCCAGGACTGCTGTTACCTGTCCTGGCCAGATTGATTTCAATATTTTCTCTCTTTCAGGATTAACATAGGCTAGTTTCTTGGCCATTTCAATATCTTTGACCATAATTGGAACTGGTTTTGTTTCCGGCCTTTTTTTCATTTTAAAAAGCCGCTTGACACTATGAATATCAAGGGCATTAACTCCTAATCCGTAAACAGTATCTGTTGGAAAAATGATGCTGTTTCCTTGTTTCAGGGTATCAATTGCTTCCTGAATGACTCTCTCATCAATATCATTCCAATCACCGGTTAAATTGAATTTAATTATTTCCATTTAAATAACTAAATTAATCAAACGGTTGGGGATGTAGATGGATTTTTTCAGTTTCTTCTTCCCCATCCATTTTTTTATCTTCTTGCTTTCTAAGGCAACTTCTTTAGCTTGTTTTTCGCTAATGCCTTTTTCTACTTCAATCTTATCCCTGACTTTTCCATTAATCTGAATAATTAACTGCCAGGTTTCTTCTTGAATTAATTTCTTATCATATTCCGGCCATTTTTCTTTGAAGATGGTTTTTTTGTTTCCCAATGTTTGCCAGAGTTCTTCGGCAATATGGGGGGCAAGTGGCGATAAAACCGTCAAAAGAGTCTGGGCATTTTTTTTGGATAAAACTTTCCCCTCCCCTGCCCAGAAGTTAAAAAATTCCATTAGGGCTGCAACGGCAGTATTAAACTTCATTGTTTCCAGGTCTTGGCTAACCTTTTTAATCAATTGGTGAAGTTTAGTTAATAGTTCCTTGCTGGTTTCTTTTCCAATTTTTTCCTTATTACCAAACAATTGCCAGACCCGATTCAAAAATCTAAAACATCCTTGAACTCCTTCCGAACTCCAACTGATGGTCTGGTCAAAAGGTCCCATAAACATTTCGTAGACCCTTAAAGTGTCTGCCCCGTGTTTTTTAACAACATCGTCAGGCTGGATAACATTACCAAAACTTTTACTCATTTTTCTTCCATCTTCAGCCAGAACAACCCCGTGCGATTGCCTTCTTTGATAGGGCTCGGCCGTTGGAACAACCTTAATATCATACAAAAACTTATGCCAGAAACGAGAATAGAGTAGATGGAGAGTAGTATGTTCCATCCCCCCGTTATAGATATCTACCGGCAGCCAGTATTTTAACTTTTTAAAATCAGCCAGTTCTTTGTCATTCCTTGGGTCAACGTAGCGAAGAAAATACCAGGAAGAACCCGCCCAGTTAGGCATAGTATCAGTTTCCCTTCGCGCCTGCCCTTTACATTTCGGACATTTAACATTAACCCATTCTTTTATTGCTGCTAAAGGCGATTGGCCAGTATCAGTTGGCTGGTACTTCTCTACGTAGGGCAATTTAACTGGTAAATCCTTTTCAGGAACAGGGACTGCACCACATTTCTGACAATGGATAATTGGGATTGGTTCGCCCCAATAATGCTGTCTTGAAAAAACCCAATCTCTCAAATTATACTGAACTGTCTTTTTACCCAATTTATTCTTAACCAACCAGTCGGTGATTTTTTTAATTGCTTCTTTTGAGGACAATCCATCAAATTGACCTGAATTAACCAATTTTCCATAATCAACATAGGATTCCTTGGTAATATTACCGCCGGAAATGACTTCTTTGATTTCTAGACCATATTTTTTAGCAAACTGATAATCTCTTTTATCATGGGCCGGAACAATCATAACTGCCCCTCCGCCGTAATCAGCGATAACATAGTCACTTACCCAAACAGGAATCTTTTCTTTGTTTAGGGGATTAATACAGTAAGAGCCAAGGCGTAGCCCGGTTTTTTCTTTGTCTAACTGGGTTCTTTCAAATTCGCTTTTCTTTTGAGAATTCTGAACATATTCTTTAACTTTTTCCGTATTTTCTTTAGTTGTCAGTTTCTCCAACAAAGAATGTTCCGGAGCAACGACCATGGCCGTAACGCCAAAGATAGTATCTGTCCGGGTAGTGAAAACAGTTAATTTATCTGAAGACCCATCTATCTTAAAATCAATTTCCGTCCCATAACTTTTGCCAATCCAATTAATCTGTTGGGTCTTTATTTTCCCGACATAATCGACTTTATCCAAATCTTTAATTAGTCGGTCAGCATATTTGGTGATCTTAAGCATCCATTGCTTTAATTTTTTCTTTTTGGTTTGGGCCCCGCATCTTTCGCATTTACCACCAATAACTTCTTCGTTGGCCAGGCCAATCTTACAACTTGGACACCAGTTAATTGGCATTTCTGCCTGGTAAGCCAATTCTTTCTTGAATAATTGAAGAAATATCCACTGAGTCCACCGGTAATATTTCGGGTCAGTCGTATTAATTTCCCTTGACCAATCAAAAGAAAGGCCCAATGACTTCATTTGTTTTTTAAAGGTTTTAATATTATCAGCCGTCACCTTTTCTGGATGAATTCCCGTTTTAATGGCGTAATTTTCAGTTGGCAGACCAAAAGCGTCCCAACCCATTGGATAGAGAACATTTTCTCCTTCCATTCTTTTTTTCCGAGCCAGAGCATCAAGAGAACAATAACTTCTTAGATGCCCCATATGTAAACCATCCCCGGAAGGATAGGGAAACTCAACCATTAAATATTTCTTTGGTTTTTTATCAAAATCTTTGGCAGAATAGAGGGTATCTTTCTTCCATCTGCTTTGCCACTTTTTTTCAATTTTATTTGGATTGTATTTAGGCATAATTAAATATTAAATAATTCCCGGGAGTTTTTGGTTGTTTGTTTAGCAACTTCCTCAAATTTAATTCCTTTAATCTCGGCTATTTTTTCTGCAACATATTTAACATAAGCTGGTTCATTTCTTTTGTTTCGATTTGGTTCCGGAGCTAAATATGGACAATCGGTTTCAATTAATATCTTATCCAAAGGAATCTCCCTTATTACTTTATCATAATCTCGGGCATAAGTAATCAATCCATTGAAACTAATATGTAATCCCATTTCAATAATTTTCTTTGCCTGGGAAAGACGACCCATAAAACAATGGACAACTCCTTTTAATCCGGGTGCGCAGACCATTGGACAAGAAGCACAGCCAAGATTAAACATAGTTAAAATTTCAATTAAATCATCGTAAGCCTTGCGGCAATGGAAAACAATTGGTTTTCCCATTTGTTGGGCCATTTCCAATTGTCTGACTAAAGCTTCTTTTTGTTTTTCCCTTCGACTCCGCTCAGGATCCCGACCTTGCGTCGGGACTTTCTTATCGATATCTCCATAATCCAGACCAATCTCTCCAACTCCAACCACTTTTGGGTCTTCAAGTAATTTAAGATATTTTTTCTCATCTAATTCCTCGTATTCCCTTTCTTCTATTTCTCCTTTCCAATTTTTTTCCCTTCCGCCTTCAAGAACATGAATTGGATGAAGTCCAACAATGGCATAAACCCCTTCCTTGTATTTGTTGGCGTATTCAACCGCTCTTTTGCTCGTTGAATACTGAGCGCCAACATTAATCATCCAGACACCATTATCAAGAGCCCGGCGAACAACTTTATCCCCGTCTTCCTTAAAATCTTTGAAATTAACATGGGCGTGAGTGTCAATTAATATTGGCTTAGGCATAATGGGGAAATTTCCTTTAGGTTTTACAACCGAGGGAATAATGCCTCGGTTTTTTTGTTTTGTTTGATTTGTTCCAGAATTTTTTCCGATGTTTCCGGAATAAATGGTTTTAGTAGATTGGCAATTTCTTGAAGAGTAATCAAGAGTTCTGAAATAATATTCTTGAATTGTTCTGATTCTTTATCAATTTCCCAGGGTTTGTTTTTCTCAATATATTCATCACAAAAACTAACTAATTGCCAAACAGAGTCCAGGGCTTCATTGAATTTAATATCCTCGAAAGCTTTGCGATAATCCTTTTTAATTGGCTCTATCTTTTTTATTAATTCCTTATTCCTTATTCCTAATTCATGATTCATAATTCCGGTTTTCTCTGATAAAGTCAAAACCCGGCTAACCAAATTACCTAACCCATTAGCCAAATCCGCATTATATCTTTCCTCTAATCTTTTAATACTAAAATCACCGTCTGCAGTAGAAGAAAATTCACGCGAGAGAAAATAGCGAATTGGGTCAGCCCCATATTTTTTAACCAATTCAAAAGGATCAATTACATTACCAAGTGACTTAGATATCTTCTGCCCTTCAATGGTTAGATAACCATGAACAAATATTTTTTTAGGTAAAGGTAAACCGACTGACAAAAGCATTGCTGGCCAATAAATGGCGTGGAAGCGAAGGATCCCTTTGCCGATACAATGGAGATCTGCCGGCCAGTATTTATCGTATTTTTCTAAATTATCTGAACCATAACCCAGAGCAGTGATATAGTTTATCAAAGCGTCATACCAAACGTAAATTCTTTGAGAATCATCATCAGGCACTTCAATTCCCCATCCATCACCTCGCTTGGCCGAACGAGAAATACTAAAATCTTCCAAACCGGACTTAATAAATGATAAGGTTTCGTTTTTCCGACTATCGGGAACTATTTCTAATTCACCCGATTCAATAATTTTTTCTAATTGTTTTTGGTAATTTGAAAGTTTGAAAAAATAGTTTTCTTCTTCAATCACTTCTGGTTCAGTTTTGTGTTCTGGGCAGAGTCCATTTTCTAATTCGCTTTCTTTAAAAAACATCTCGCAACCAACGCAATAAAGTCCTTTGTATTTCTTTTTGTAAATATCTTTTTCAGAAACCTGCCAAAATTTCTGCGCTCCCTTGATATGCCTTTCCTCCGTTGTCCGAATAAAGTCACTGAAAGACAGGTTCAAAGCCGGACCCAAGTCTTCAAAAATCTTTGAATTACGATCAACTAATTCCTGAGCAGTAATTTTTTCTTTTTGAGCAGCTTGAAAATTTTTCAAACTATTCTCGTCTGTACCAGCCAAAAAGAAAACGTCTTCGCCTTTTTGTCGGTAATAGCGAGCCAAGATATCTGCCTGAACCACTTCTAAGGCAAAGCCGACATGCGGAGCGGCATTAACATAAGGAACTGCAGTTGTGATATAGAATTTCTTTTTCATTTTCTTATAACAATAACAAACTCGCCTTTAATTCTTCCGCCGGTTGGCGGAGTAAGTTGGCTAATAATTTCTTTGGGTTTTCCCCGGTAAGTTATTTCAAACTTTTTGGTCAATTCCCGGCAAAGAACGATTTCTCTTTCAGGAAGTTCTTTCAGGGTTTTAATAATCCGGTGAGGAGATTCGTAAATAACAATTGTTTCTTTTATCTTTTCTATCTTTTCAAAAAATTTCTTTCTTTTGTTTTTAATTGGCGGAAAGCCAAGGGAAACAAATCTATCAGCTGGAAAACCGGAAACCGATAAAGCTACAATTAGGGCAGAAGGTCCAGGAATCGGAATAATTTTCAATTGAGGTAATCTCTCTAAAAGATATTCAATTAGTTTCCCGCCCGGATCGTTAATTGACGGTGTTCCGGCATCAGAAACCAAGGCAATATTTCTGCCCTTTTTTAATTGCTCTGAAATATATTCTAGTTTCTTTAATTTGCTCTGCTGGTGGTAACTGAGAGTCGGTTTTGAAATCTGATAACGATTGAGAAGTTTTTTGGTTACTCGGGTATCTTCGCAAAGAATTAAATCAACTTGTTTTAGGGTTTCTGTTGCTCTTTGGGAAATATCTTTGAGATTGCCAATCGGGGTTGAAACAATGTATAGATTAGCCATTTCATTATTAACGCAGCGAGCGAGGGAAATGAAAACTCGTTTTCATTTCCGAGCAAGCAAGTTAATATAATATTATATTAAATCAAAAAACGCCCTTTTTGGCAAGCCCCGTAAAACGGGACAGGGGCGCTTCTGAAATCAGTTTAATCCTTGAAATCTTTGAAAAACTCTGAAACCGAGGCTGCCAAGGGGACAGACAGAATTATTCCCAAAATACCGGCTAATTTAGCACCGATTAACATAACAATAATGATAATAATCGGGTTAAGCCCGACTGCCTTTTTCATTACCTGGGGATAGACAACATAGTTCTCTATTTGCTGGATAACGATATAGAGGGCAATGGCTAAAAGAGCCAGAACAGGCGATTGGACAAAAGCCAGAATAACTGCCGGGATAGCAGCCAGAATCGGCCCAAGATAGGGAATAATTTCTAAAATGCCGGCGATAAGAGCTAGAGTCAAAGCATATTTAACCCCTAAAAGCCGAAGGCCGATATAGGTCATAACGCCGATAATGACCATTAAAATAAGTTGACCCCTTAACCAACCGCCAATTCTAACTTCAATCCTGTCAATTAAATCAGAAAGATAACTCTGATGGCCATTAGGCGTTAATGAAACAAAAAATCTCTTTATCCCTTTTTCCTGGACAGCCAGATAAAAGGAAATGACTAAAATAACTGCCGCTGAGAATAGTCCGCCAAAAAGGTCAATAATTGTTCCGAAAACACTTGAGGTTGCTTCCCCTATTTTATTCCCGATATTATTCAAAATGGATTGTAAGTTTTCATCGGCCTGGTAATCAATCCAGAACTCCTTAAAATTCAAGCCGATTTTCTCCATAAAACCGGGGAAGACCTGGGTTAATTGTTTTACCTGTGTAGCCAGAGGAGGAAAAATTAAAGCAATAACCAGGGCTAGTAAAAGAAGGAGAAGGAGGTAAATAAAGATAACGCCTAAGACACGAGGGACTTTCCGTCTTTGAAGCCAATTAACCGGACTACTGACTGCCGCCGCGATAATAACTGCGACAACGATAATCAAAACAATATCCCGGATTAAATAAAGGAAAACTAGTCCTAAAAGGATTAGAATAATCCGGAAAATGGTTGAAACCGGGATATCAAATGATTGCGGCTGGTTCATATCTTAAGTAATTTATTAAATTTATCTTTTTCCTTAAACGGTCCGATAAGAGCGAGGTTTAGTTTTTCAGGCTTGAAAATATCATTGGCCACTCTCTGAATATCATTAACCGTTACTTTATTAATTTTAGCAAGTTTCTCTTCCAAGGTCAAAATCTCTCCGGTTAAGAGTTCTTGGGAAGCGTAAAATGAGGCCTGTTCATCTGAGGCCTCCATACCAATTAGAGATCTTCCCTTGGTATAGTCTTTAGCTTTTTGAAGTTCTGATTGAGAAACCTTCTTATTCTTAATCTTCTGATATTCGTCCATAATTGTTTCAATTGCTCTTTCGACTTTAGTATTATCTACTCCGGCGCTGGTAGTGATAAAGCCGACATCGGTATCTAAATCAGCCCCGGTGCTAACATAATATGCTAACCCCTGTCTTTCTCGAACCGAAATGAACATTCTTGAACTCATGTTTCCTCCTAGGATTGTGGCTAAAAGACCAAGAGCGTATCTGTCAGGGTGAAAAATATTATAAGCCCGAAAACCTAGATGCAAATGAGTCTGGTCTGTTTTCTTGTGATAAATTAATGATTGAGGATTACTTTGTTTTTCTTTGGTTCTTAATTTATCTTTTACTTCTTCCTGGTTAATATTTTGGAAATATTTTTCAACTTTTTTAATTGTTTTTTCTTGATCAATATTACCAGCTAAAGCAATAACAGTATTTTTTGAAGAATAATGATTTTTTAAATAATCAATGAAGTTATCTCTTTTTATGTTATTGAGTGATTTTTCTGTTCCGCCAAGATTCCAGCCAGCTGGTTGGTTGCCGTAGAGTAATTCTAACCACAAGTCAGAAACATGTCTTATCGGCATATCAAGATACATCTTTAATTCCTGTAAAATCGTCCCTCTTTCTTTATTAATTTCTTCCTGCTTTATTAAAGAATTCAAATAAATATCAGAAACCCAGGATAAGACCAAATCAAGATGACTCGCATCAATTTTAGCCCAATAACCAGTATATTCTTGGCTGGTAAAGGCATTATAAATCCCACCAACCTTATCCAAGGGCTCAATTAATTTTAAAGACGAAGGGTATTTTTTAGTCCCCTTAAAAAGCATGTGTTCCAGAAAATGGGAAAGACCATTAATGTCCTTGGTCTCGTATTTTGAACCAGTTCCAACTAAAACTAAAATTGCCGCCGTTTTGGTTGATTTGGATGGGACGGTAATAATCCTTAATCCATTTTTAAGAGTTGTTTTCTTATAATCTCCCATATCGCTCTTTAAAATAAGGGTTTAATTCTTTAATTTTAATTCTTTCTTGCTTCATGCTGTCGCGGTCGCGAACAGTAACATCGTCTTTTTCCAAACTATCAAAATCTATAGTTACACAGTAGGGTGTTCCAATCTCATCCTGCCTGCGATAACGCTTGCCAACATTGCCATTATCATCAAATTCACAGGTATAGCCTGTTTTTAATAAGTTGAAAACTTCCTTGGCTTTTTTAACTAACTTCGGCTTATTCCTCAAGAGAGGGAAAACCGCTACCTGAACCGGAGCCAATCTTTTCGGAAATTTCATTACTATCCTTGTTTCTTTATCAACCTTTTCCTCTGTATATGCCTCGCAAAGCACGGCAAAAACAATTCTACCAACACCAACTGATGATTCAATTATATGAGGAATATATTTTTTCTCAGTTTTTGGATCAGTATATGATAAATCCTTGCCGGAGGATTTAGAATGCTGGGATAGGTCATAGTTTCCTCGGGCATGAACTCCTTCCAGTTCAGTAAAACCAAAAGGGAATTCATAATCTATGTCATAAGCCGCTTTGGCATAAAAAACCAGGTTCTTATGCTTATTCCATTTCAAATGATTTTCTTTTATTCCTAAATCCAGATAGTATTGCCAGCGATCCTTCCTTAGTTTTTCATATTCTTCCATTTCTTTATCTGGGTGAACGAAATATTGCATTTCCATTTGATCAAATTCGCGCGTCCTGAAAATGAACTGACGGGCGGTAATCTCATTTCGAAAGGCCTTTCCGATTTGAGCAATACCAAAAGGAATTTTAACTCGGGTTGAATCTAAAACATTTTTGTAATTTACATAAATTCCCTGACAGGTTTCTCCCCGTAAATAGACTGGGTCTTTGTTCCAATCTTCTGTAAAATTACCCAGATTAGATTTAACCAACTGATTAAATTTCCTAATATCAGTAAAATCGCTCTTTTTGCAATTAGGACATTTTAACTTTTCCTTATTCTTGTTAAAAACTTGACTAATTTCCTCTTCTGACATTTTTTCGTCTGCCTCTATTCCAACCTCCTCTAATAAATGGTCTGCCCTTGATCTAACATGGCAGTTTTTACATTCAACCAGAGGGTCAGCAAATCCGGAAACATGCCCGCTGGCCTCCCAAATCTTAGGGTGCATAAAGATAGCAGAGTCCAGACCAACAATATCTTCCCTTTGTAAAACCATTCTCCGCCACCAAAAATGCTTGATATTGTTTTCCAACTCAACCCCATAAGGACCATAATCATAAACAGCGGCCAAACCACCGTAAATCTCCGAAGACGGATAAACAAATCCCCGTCTTTTTGCTAGTGATACAATTTTTTCCATTGTTGCCATAAATTTATTCAATAACCTGGCCGTTACCAACGGTTGGATCATCGGGTAAATTAGTGTCAATTGACCTTGTTGTTTGGGTTAATTCTGCCCCGGTAAAAGTATCCTGACCAGCTATTTTCGACTGGCCAATCAGTTCCATGGCATCGCCGATATTAGCCGTTCCAGGTGTAATTGAAACCTGAAAAGCAATTTGTTTAACCGGCGATAAAACACCGATTCCGGCCGGCAAACTGCCAATATCCCAGGCAATTTGACCGGTTGAGGGACTATAGCTCAAATTAGCATTAGAAGGACTAGTCCGGCCCTCCCATTTGACATGAGGTGGCAGATAGGCCTCAACCCGCACACCAGACAAATCATTGTACTTATTAACCACTCTCCATTTAACCGTATAAGTTGTCTTTTGACCAACCTTGGGCGGAATCGGTCCACTATTAGAAATTGAATCATCATTGTAAAACACCTGGGTCTGAAAAGTCAAATCACTTGATATTTTAGTGACTGATTTACTCTCGCCGGAAATATCAATTCTTTCCAGAGAAAGCGGAACTTTATCTGAATCTATTTCAACAGTATTGGTTACAGCAAAATTCTTATCAGCATAACTATTAATTGGTAGGGATTTTTTAATATCGATTGAAAATTCAACTTCTCCTTCCTGATGTGGACCAAGATATTCTAAATCTGGCAGGTTGGAAGCGTTCCAGGCAATTATCTGATTAACGCCGTCGTACGAGCCATTTCTTGGCTCTAAACTGGCCAAATCCAATGCCTGGCCTTCCAGTTTAGAAGTAATGACAACATCTTCAATACCAATATCGGTTGTGTTTTTGTATTTAATCCGGTAATTCAATCTTTGACCGGATTGGGCAATGTATTCAGATGATTGATTAACTTCCTGACTGACTGACAGGGGAGAAACAGAAATCTGGGTGGCATCAGCAGTCTGGGCATAAGGAATAAATTGGTCATCTTCAGAAATACCCAGGTTTGCCCGGAACAATTTGTTTTCTCCTTCTGTTCCGGATAACGTTCCTTTAATAAATATCTTGTTTTGTTCTCCGGCCATTAACTGATTTATTTGCCAAAGGTCATCTTCCCTTAAAGGGCTTGGCTGGGATGATTCAAAGATAAAGCCAGTTGGATATTCCATTTCAATCTCTAAATCATCGAAAGAAACATCAGATTGATTAGAATAGATCAAGGAAAAACTAAACGACTGACCGTCAACTAATCTTTCCGGCAGGTCAAAGTTAAGAATAAAGGGAACAGAAATTATTTCAGTTTCAAATTTAGCCTTGTTGGAAAAACGGGAACTAAGATCACCGGGAGTGTAGAAGAGTTCGGCCCAAGCCTCTTTTTTTTCTTCTTTTAACCCAATAATTCTGGCTGGTAATTCAATTTCTTCCTCCTGGCCAACTGCCAGGCTCTCCAATTCAAGCGTTTTAATCAATCCTTCGTTGTCTGAAGGAATTGAATCTTCTGGAAAGCGAAAGATTAACTGTAGATTATTCAAAGGCAGTTTGGTCTCATTTTTGTACCTAACAATATATTTAACTTCATCACCGCTAATAATTCTTTCTGCTCCTTCAATTTCAAATTTAACATCGTCTGTATCAAAAGAAGTCATTCCCCGCCAAAAGAAAAAGCCGGCTACAATTAAAAAAATAGCCAGCGCCCAAATACCAAAAACTTTTAAAAGTTTCTTTTGCTTTGGCGATAATTCCTTTTTTTCTGTTTTTTGCCATTTTCCGGTTTCAATCTTTTTTCTTTTCTCTTCTGGCTGAAATTCTTCTGGTCCCTCCAATCTTTCTTCAAATTCAACTTCACTTCCCGGCTTATATATTTTCTTTTTAAGTTTTTCTAAATCGTTGTCAGGCATTGTTCTTATTTTAAAACATTTACCAAGAATGAACAACTTTTTATTTCCTCATTAATTAAAGACTGAACAAAATTGAGCGGATTTTTTTGTTGCCCATATCCCAAAAATTCCAATAACCTATTTTCATAATTATTAACAACCCCTTTTATATCCTTTTTCTGATTAAGACTCTCAAAACTCCCTAAAAGCAATTGCCAAATATTTTCGTCTTTTTCCGGTCCGGCAATTAATTTATCAATGATTTCTGCTAAATAGTATCCTCCGGCTAAAGATGATAAATCTTTCCGAAGGGAAGAAAAATTCTCAAGCGTTTCAGCGCCGGTAATAATATCAAAGCCTCTGCCCGGCCCGCCTGCAACGCTTGATGCGTAGCGTCTGCGGGCAGGAGCAATCACCAAATGACTCAATAAAAAAAGTTCCAGGTGTCCTTTTAATTTGGCCTGGTTTTTTCTGACTGACTTGGCTTTGACTAGGATTTTACCGTAATCTTTGGTGTAAATGGTCAAAAGCCGGTCTAGGTCATTAAGATTTTGTTTTTTAATAATAATGCCTTCAGTTTTGTAGAGCATATTGTTTGTCACTCTGAATATTAACATTCATTGTCATTCTGAACGCAGTGAAGAATCTGTTCGTATAGATCCTTCGACTTCGCTCAGGATAACTATTTATAACTAAATCAAAGATTTAGATAAATAGTTACTTCTTAATTCCGAGCCAGAGATTATGGCCGTTTAATTTGATCTCCTTTTCAACCAAAAAGACTTCCCCGATGTTTTTAGAGTCGGGATCCCGACCTTGTGTCGGGACTTTCTTTTTTGGCCCGCCCGCATTGCCTTGCGAAGCATGGCGGGCGGGTCCGGCTTCAATTTTTCTGGCTGAAACTTCTTTTTTAATTTCTTCGAGGTTGTTTTTAATTAAATCGCTTAGTTTTGATTCACCGGCTGAATAGCGGAAATATGCTGGTTGGCCTGGTTTTAATCCGGCGTCTTTTCTCATTCCCTGGATAAAACGGATTAAATCCCGAATCATTCCTTCTGATTCTAATTCTGAAGTAATTTTTGTATCTAATTTAATACTTTTGCCAAAATCAACTTCTTTAACATTAACTTCTTCTTTGATTAATTGGGTTAATTCTTTATCCTGGACAATCTGTTTTTTGGTAATTATTAATTTCTTCAGAGGTTGTCTGACTTTAATTCCTTTTTCTGCTCTTTTAGCCAGAGCCAAAGCAACAATTTCTCTGACATCATTCATTTTCTTTTCCAGCTTTTCATCAATTAAAGATTTGTCCGGCTTGGGATAACCGCAGAGATGAACGCTTTCTTTGTCTTTTCCGGTCCGAAGCTGAAGATAAATTTCTTCGGAAATGAAAGGGGTGAAAGGAGCGATTAATTTGGATAAATTAAGTAAGGTTGAATAGAAAATCTGTGAGGCTTCTTCTTTTTGTTTTCTATTCTCCGGTTTCTGAAACCTCGATCTTGACCGTCTGATATACCAGTTAGACAAATCTTCAACAAATTCCTCAATTAAACGAGCAGCCGAGACAACATCATATTTCTCTAAATTATCAATGACCAAAGTGTTTAATTGATTAAATTGAGAAACAATCCATTTATCCAGAATGAATCTTGGCTTTGTTTTCTTTGGTTTAAAGTTTTTGTCTTTGTAAGTATTGAAAAAGACAGCCGAGTTATGAAGCGTTCCAAAAACTCTTCTGTTTTTGTCGGCAACATCCTTAACATCAAATCTCTTTGGCTCTCCAGCGGAATTGATGGTGTATAAGTACCAACGGAGAGTGTCGGCTCCGAATTGTTCGCACATTTTCCAGGGATCAACAATATTGCCCTTTGACTTTGACATTTTCTTGCCTTTCTTATCCAAGACATGGCCAAGAGAAATGACATTTTTAAAACAAGCCCCATTCTTAATTTCTCCGGCTTCCTCCATTAAAGTCGCGATGGCAAGGAGAGAATAGAACCAGCCTCTGGTCTGATCAACGGCCTCGCAGATATAGTCGGCGGGGTAGTGGTCTTTTAATTCCTTCTGGCTGTTTTTCTGATGAGGATAGCCCCATTGAGCAAATGGCATTGCTCCTGAATCAAACCAGACATCAATAACTGACTTTTCCCGAATCATTTGGCCGCCGCACTGGCATTTGAATTTAACCTGGTCGATATGTGGCCGGTGAAGATCTTTAATTTCTTTTCCCAGTTCCTTTATACTGCCAATTGCCTTTTCCTTATCGCATTTCTGGCATTTCCAGATTGGCAAAGGGGTCCCCCAGTATCTTTCCCTTGAAAGAGCCCAATCCTTGGCTTCTTTAATAAATTCGCCAAACCGGCCATATTTGGTGTGATTCGGCTCCCAATTAATCTTTTCGTTGTTATCTGTCAGCTTTTTTCGAAGAGATGACATTTTAATAAACCAGGAATCTTCGGCGTAATAGAGAAGAGGGGTGTCGCATCGCCAACAAAAAGGATAATCATGCTCGTATTCTTCTTCCTTGAATAAGAGGTTTTTCTCTTTTAAGTAATTAATAATTTTCTTTTCGGTTTCTTTATCTTTAACATATTGATTAGCTAAACCATATGGAGCCAAATCATTGGTAAAATATCCTTTTTGATCAACAGTATGGATTTCAGGCAAGCCGATTTCTTTACCCAGATTATAGTCATCTTCGCCATACATGACAGCAGTATGAACAATGCCGGTTCCTTCTTCGGTTGTAACAAAATCAGCTAAAACAAGGTAATGGGATTTCTTTTTACTTTTTTTAACTGATTCAATTTCAAAGAGAGGCTGGTATTCAAGACCAACCATATCCTTTCCTTTGAGCTCTTTTTCTACTTTATAGTCGCCTTCAATAATTTCTAATCTCTCCTTGGCTAAGATATATTTCTTGCCCTGGTATCCTATCTTAACGTAATCAATATTCTTTCCAATGGCTAAAGCGACATTTCCCGGCAGGGTCCAGGGAGTAGTTGTCCAGGCTAAAATATTGTCCCCCTTTTTTACTTTTTCATTTCCTTTGGTAATTTTAAAATTAAGATAAACTGAATTCTCTTTTACTTTCTCGTATCCCTGAGAAACCTCGTGGGTGGATAGAGCTGTTCCGCAGCGGGTACAACGGGGAACAACCTTAAATCCTTTGTAAAGCAGTCCTTTTTCCCAAACTTTTTTTAAAATATGCCAAACGCTTTCAATATATGAATTTTCGTAAGTAATATATGGATTATCCATATCTATCCAATAACCAATCCTATCTGTCATTTTTTCCCATTCGTCCTTGTATTTCCAAACACTTTTTTTACATTCCTGATTGAATTTATCAATTCCATATTTCTCAATATCGTCTTTTCCTTTGAAATTTAATCTTTTTTCAACTTCAATTTCAACTGGCAGGCCATGCGTGTCCCAACCGGCCTTTCGATGACAAAAAAATCCGCGCATGGTTTTGTACCGCGGAATGATATCTTTAAAAGCTCTGGCTTCAACATGGTGCATGCCTGGTCGACCATTGGCTGTTGGCGGACCTTCAAAAAAAACAAAACTTTTTTTGCCTTTGTTTTTTTTCAAACTTTTTTCGAAAATTCCAGACTTTTTCCAGAATTTTAGAATTTTTAATTCATTCTTTGAAAAGTTCATACCATATTTATCTAAATTTTCAAGCTATCAAGCGAAGAAAATTTAGTGATTAAATTTGAGCACCCCGCCCCCTATACTCTAACTTTTGTCAGAATAAACGTAGATAGTAAAATCAATTTTATTCTTTTCTTCAATCTTTGTCAGAACATAGGGGGCGGGGTAAGGTTTTGTGACATAATTTTAATTTATCTAAAGATAAATTAAAATTCTGACAAAGCCCTTACATCCTCTCTGGAGCGTTAATTCCCATTAAACTTAAACTGTTTTTTAAGACAATCTGAACGGCCTTGACTAAAGCCAGGCGGGATTGGCTTTTTTCCTTATCTTTATCAATGACCCGACATTTTTCATAAAACTTATGAAAAGAATTGGCTAATTCAAGGGAGTAATAGGGGAGTCGCTGAGCTTGATAATCCCCTGCAATATCTTGAACAATTTCAGGGAATTTGATTAGCTGACGAATTAAATCCAATTCTTCTGGTTTTTTTAAACTAGCTTCTTTATCCGGTTTTAATCCTTCCTTTTCCGCTTTCCTTAAAATACTGGATATTCTGGCATGAGCGTACTGGACATAGAAGACCGGATTTTTGTTTGACTGTTCCTTGGCTAAATTAATATCAAAATTCAAATGAGTGTCGTTTGATTTTTGAAGGAAAAAAAATCTGACTGCATCGGGACCAACCTGGTCTAAAATCTCATCCATTGTCACATAAACCCCGGCTCTTTTAGACATTCTTTTCTTTTCGCCTTTTTCAAGAATTGTGACGAACTGAAGAAGAATAATTTCTAATTTGTCCTTATAACCCAAAGCTTCAACCCCGGCCATTAATCCTAAAACATCGCCATGATGGTCTGCTCCCCAAATATTAATAACTTTGTCAAATTTCTTATCTTCAAATTTGTATTGATGAAGGGCGATATCCCCCGCCAGGTAGGTCTTTTCGCCGTCGCTTTTGACGACTACCCTATCCCTTTCATCCCCGAATTTTGAGGATTGAAACCATTGGGCTTTGTCTTTGTCGTCAATTAAACCTTTTTTCTCTAATTTTTTCAAGACCTGATCAACTTTTCCTGAACTATACAAATCTGATTCAAAAATCCATTCATCATATTTTATTCCAAGTTTGTCTGTTGTTTTTTGGATGTGGTCTTTAATAATATACTTGGCAGCCATTTGTCCGGCTTTGTATGGGTCTTTCTCTTTTATCTTTTCCGCTAATTGGTCGATATATTCTCCCTTGTATTTAGCTTCTTTATCTTTTAGAACCGAATGGCCTAGGGTTAGAATCTGCATTCCAGCATCATTGACATAAAAAGCTTTTTCAACTTGATAACCGGCTTTATTTAAAACATTAGCCAAGACATCGCCATAAGGCCCACCCCGGGCATTACCAACTGTTAAGGGTCCGGTTGGATTGGCAGAAATAAATTCAACCTGAATTTTCTTTTTCTTTCCAATATCTAATTCGCCGTAGTCATTTTCTTTTTTAAGAATTTCGTTTAATTCATCTAAGAGTGCTTGTCTAGACAAAAAAAAGTTAATAAAAGCAGGCCTGCCCGCATCGCTACGCGAAGCGTTGCGGGCGGGGCCCGCCATCTCAACTTTGGCAAACAAAGGATTGTCTTTTAGTTTGGAAATAATCTCGTCTGGATTGATTTTCTCCTTTAAGGCGATATTGGTTGAGAAATCGCCAAATTGAGCATTGGTTGGGTGCTCTAATTCGGCCTCTTTTTTAACAACTTCTTTAATTAATTTCTCAATTTCCTCTCTTAGCATACCCTGTAGTGAAATTTCGATTTTAACAATCGAAATCCGTTAATAATTGTCATTTATTCTGATACTGCGACTTTTATCTGTATGCCCCGTTTTTATTAATCCGCCTTCAGCGGATTTATCGAAATTCTACTACGGGGCATAATATTTTAATCATACTTGATTTTCCCCTACTCGACAAGCATTAGACTATTGACAGAATACACTCTAAATGTTATAATTATGCCAAGTTTGTTCTCGAAAATTAACCCAAAACCCTAAAGGAGGATCAAATGAGAAAAAGTTTATTTTTGGCAATTACGGCCGTTTTGGTGGTTTTTTTGTTTCAGGCTCTTGCTGCGGGCGCGACGGAAAAGCGAGCCCTATCGATCAAAGCGGAGGCACGAGTACAGGAAGTGATGAAAGAGACCGGCTTTAGTCGGGAAAAAATTCTTAATCTGGTTAACCTCTTCGCCGCAGCAGAAAAAGTTCAAAAATCAGCAAGCAACGAGTCGGACCCGAAAAAGAAAGAAATTCTGATCCTGGAAGCGGAATATTATGAATCCTTGGCAAAATCATATATGTTCATGGATATCCTTGAGAAAAAAACAAAGGAGCTTATCAAAGAACTAGAAAAAGCCAAGGTAACCGACACAGACAATAGAATTTCGAAAAAACTGGCAACTAAGATAAACCTGCTCGGAGCAATGGGAACAAAAGCAGTTTTAGTTACTACAGATACCGCTGCCAGGTTACTTGAGTTAAAAATCAAAATTTGGCTCGCAAGCGACAGCAGAATGGTGGAAAAAGCCAAAGAGCTCGAGGAAGCATATTCCGGTATAGAAACAGCCCTCGACCTTTTTTACAAAGCAATCAAGCCATTCGGTGACCTCGTCCTGTTTGAGGTAATGGAAAATTTCGAGTACTAAAACCCAAACTAGCCGCTTCCGGCTACAGCCGCATCCAATCAACAGCAGGATGCGGCTGTTTCATTTTCATAATCCATATAATACAATAAAAGTATGCCCGGTAGTAGAACTTTGATAGGTCCCGCAGTGCTGCGGGACAAGAATACTGGGCATAGAAATAAGTATTAATTTATAGGTAATAATGTAGGAGTTTTGATTAAATTACTAAATTAGAATCAAAGTTTCACTACCGGGATGGCAACCTTAGTCAGAAATCCAAGAGCCAGGTTTGATTACCATATCCTTGAAAAATTCGAGGCTGGTTTAGTTTTGGCCGGTTTTGAAGTTAAGGGAATTAAAAACGGAAGAATGACTTTAAGGGGCTCCTATGTCACAATTAAAAATGAAGAAGTTTTTTTAATTAACGCCCAGATTATGCCCTATCAGCCCAAAAACACACCGCAAGATTACGAACCAAGCCGAACCCGAAAACTCCTTTTAAACAAATCTGAGATTAAAAGATTGATTGGGAAGACTAAAGAGAAAGGCTTGACTTTGGTCCCTATTCGGGTCTATACTAAACACCGAAAGCTTAAATTGGAATTTGGTCTGGGTCTGGGAAAGAGAAAAACTGACAAAAGAGAAGTTATTAAAAAAAGAGAAACCCAGCGCAGAATCCGAAGGGCCCTACGAGAGAAAGTATAAAAATATTTTTCCAGTTTAGAAATTAAAAATTAAAAATTAAAAATTCTTTCGCGAAGCGAAAGCTTGGGGGTGCCTGGCATCGATGGAAAGGGATTTCAAAATAGGCAGGTTCCCGCAGGAGTGCGGGATAAAATTCTACTCATCATATAGTTGCAAACAAACAACTTTCACCTGCTTACGCTTAAATCGTAAGTCATCTGCCTTATTGACTCTTGATAGATAGGGTAGGTGTCAATTATCAAGATAGACAGGATTGGTGACCGGACAATTCTGTTGAAACTAATCGGTCTAGAGATAATGGAATTTTGTTTCTTTCAATCCATTGTTTCGAAAACTTTAAAGGAAATAAGCCTGTAGAATATTTTGGATGAGCTTTTCAGACAAGGGTTCGACTCCCTTCACCTCCACTCGACTCGTTCCTCGTCTTCGACTACGCTCAGACTCGTCACTCGCTCGTGGCAAGCCACCATAATGTTTGTTATTAAGAAATATTCTCTTATTTAAGAGTCGAGTGTCCCGAGCGAAGCGAATCCCGAGCTAGTCGAGGGACAAATCAATAACTAATAGCAAAAATATATACAAGAAATTCAAGCAACCACAAATTAAAAGAGCAAGGTTGAATATGCAAATCAGAGTCAGCCCAATTCGGCTGATTGATGAGAACGGCGAGAATTTAGGAGTTGTTGAAACGAGCGAAGCTCTCAAAATGGCCCGAGAAAAAGGGCTTGATTTAATTGAGATAGCGCCAAATATCAGTCCCCCGGTCTGTAAAATCATGGACCACGGCAAGTATCAATACCAGAAATCCAAAGATGAAAAAAAACAGAAATCCAAACAAAAGAGAGTAGAGATTAAAGGAGTCAGAATTGGAATCCGGACTGGGAAGCATGATTTAGAAACCAAAGCCAAACAGGTAGAAAAGTTTCTTAATCAGGGCAACAAAGTTAAAATTGATATGATGCTCAGGGGCCGGGAAAAAGGACTTTTTCAATTATCTAAAGAAAGATTAAATGATTTTATTAAAATGATTCCATTTGAAATTAAGATTGAACAGGAAATCAAAAGACAGCCAAGAGGGCTATCAATGGTAATCGGGAAAGAATAATATGGGTAAAATGAAAACAAAGAAAGCGCTGGCTAAAAGATTGAAAATTACCGGCGGAAAAAAAATATTAAAGAGAAGAACTCATCAAGATCATCTCAATGCCAAAGATTCTGGCAATCGA
Source organism: uncultured Candidatus Saccharibacteria bacterium (assembly GCA_964594965.1). Classification (GTDB taxonomy): domain Bacteria; phylum Patescibacteriota; class Minisyncoccia; order Portnoybacterales; family UBA2143; genus CAZQMX01. The sequence continues at coordinate 80,415 of CAZQMX010000002.1, forward strand.
ACCAGAAGAAAAAGAGAGGTTAATAAATTGTCTTCGTCTAATAGGAAGGTAGTAAAAAGATTACTACCTAATTTAAAATGACCCGGTAGTAGAACTTTGATACAATTCGCCAAAGGCGAATTAAGAATACCGGGCATAAAATAGAGTAATAACATTTAATACAGGGCTTTGATTTTTTGATAAATTAAGTTAGTCAAAATCAAAGTTTCACTACCGGGATGACCAGAGTTAAAAGAGGCGTTACTGCCAGCAAAAGAAGAAAAAAAGTTATTAAAATGGCCAAGGGCTATAAGTGGGGAAGAAAGTCGAAATACAAGGCGGCTAAAGATGCTGTTCGCCACGCCCTGGGTTATGCTTATCGAGACCGCCGAAGAAAAAAGCGGGATTTTAGGCAATTATGGAATATTAAGATTAATGCCGCTTCAAGAGAAAAAGGAATTACTTATTCTCAATTTATTAATAAATTAAAAAAAGCTAAGATTGAATTAGACAGAAAAATCTTAGCTCATTTGGCAGAACACAAACCGGAAGTCTTCTCAAGGATTGTTGAGAAAATCAAATAATTAAATTTCTACGACTAATAAATCTAGAGCGGTTTGACTGTTTATTCGACCAACTTTTAGACCAAAATCTATCTCTGATAAGCGCTGATAGATTTTTTTTAATCCTTCCAAACTGAAATTTCTTAATTGAGATGAACTTTTTTTAACAACATAAGGATGAAGTCCGCTTTTCTTAGCCAAATTGTAATAAGGAGTCCCCTTTTCAATTAAATCCTTTAATTTAAGTAAAGTTCTGACTTGGTAAACCAGCATGGAGAATAAATAGAATTCATCTTCTCCCTGATTCAAATGCTGATGAATAAGTTTTAAGGCAGTTTTTTTGTCTTTCTCAGCCAAGGCGTCAAGAGTTTTGAATATATTGGTATCAAAACTGGCTTTGACTAATAAATCAACATCTTCTTCAACAATTTTTTTGTCTTTCCCAAAACTGGCTAATTTATTAATCTCTGAAGACATTTGCCATAAATCTTTGCCAACATAGGCGGTTAATTTTTTAATTACTTCCGGATTAACCTGGATATTATTTTTTTCAAACTCTTTTTTTACCCAGTTGGCTAAATTCACTCCTTCTAAAGAATTAAATGCTTCAAGCATACTCAATTTATTCTTAAAAGGAGAAACTGCTAATTTGCCTTCCTGGTGAATGACAATAACAATATCCTGGTTATCTTTTAATTTAATTTTCTTGGCGTAATTAAAAAAATCTTCCTGATTTTTTTTATTTTGAAAAAGATTTTCTAGAATTATTAATTTCTTTTCATCAAACATTGAAACCGCCTCTATTTTCTCCCTGATTTTATCCAAATTCAAATCTCCGTCCCTGAAAATTGCCAAACTCAAGCCACTCTCGTGTTTGGCTTCGTACTTCCCAACTATTTCTTTTAATTTCTGGCGGGAACGATAGGTATCCTCGCCGTATAGGAGAATTAACATAACTTTATTCTAGCATTGTTTTTAAAAATATAAAGAGGCTGAGTAAATTGACCCAGCCTCTTCAACAGAATCTATCTATTCCCAAAGAACCGAAAAATCCTCTCGGAAACCCCCGATTAAACATCGGGCGACTATACCAGTGCTTCCCAAGCTGGCTAATCTCATGTCCGGAGGATCGTAGTAAAATCCATTAAAAATTCCTTCATCTGAATTCTTTAACCTAGAAACCATTCTTAGGGTTTTTGCCTGTATAATTCCACCATATTCGTCGATTTCCTTCCCAATCATAGAAGGTTGTCTTTCTCCAAGAGAGATGCCTTTTTCCTGGAAAAAAACAATTATAGCTTGGCGAATAGTATCTTTGACAAAATTAGGACATTGTTTTCTGAATTTTTTTAGATAGAATTCCTTTTGCTTCCCTATCTCTATCCTTTCAATGATTTTTAGATTGGAAAGAAGTTGTTCCTGAAGATTTCTCGCTCTTTCATTTTCTTCTACCCAACAGGAATAACATTTATCCCCGAGAATAACCGGTGTTCGATGTCTGAAGCACATCTTTGGTTCAGTTTCTTGATTTATCTGATCCTCTGCATTTTCTACGAATCGAGGGAAAAACCTAGTCAACTTATATTGCCAGCTATTCCAATACCTCTCTTTTTCTGTATAAACTTTTGCCCCTCTTCCCTCAATAGCCCTTATTCCCTCTCCTATCATTTTTTCAATTCCTTCTAAGAGAATTTTAAGAATGGTTTTTTCTTTTTCATTTTCTGGCCTGATAAAGATCTCTAAGACATCTGTAATTTCTTGAGCCATATATTCTCCTTGCATCAGTCACCCCCTATTCAGTTTTTAATATTCAGTTATTGCCAAGTAACTTCCTGATTTGGTTCAACTATTTGTATCCAGGTTTGGCCTGGAACAAAAGGAATTTCCTTATTGTTTTCATCTAAAAATTTAAGTTTGCTGGTTGGATTTTTTTCGCTTTTCTGCCAGGTGCAGTCGATAACAATTCCATTCTGATAAATCTGGCACTCGCCGCTTCCTTCCAAATCCAAATCATTGTAATCCGGTCCCTGGATTTGTTTTGAAAATGACCTCATGACAACAATATTCTTAGCTTGAATTTGTTTGTCATTGGCTTTATCCATTTCTTTCAGATTAGTCCGGTAGCGGAAATATGAATTAGAATCTGGCTCATATTGATAGGAAACATTGTAGGGATAAGAATAATTTATCCTTAAAACTTTTCTTTCTTTTGTCTGGCTTTCGTCTTTTTGACTATGAGAATATCCCTCAAATTCATTTGTCATCCGATAGCCAAGTTTTTTGGCGGCGTTGATTAAGCGGGTCATTGAAGTAAAGCCGTTATGGGGCTGAGGAATTGAACTTTTCTGGTAAAAGGAATTATATGGATTTTTCATAGCATCAATATTATCCATTATTCCGGCGTCTAAATCATCAAGGGCAAAATGAGAACCGCCCCAATGGACTAAAATAGCGTCGAGACCAATAGTTAAAGGAATAAAATCATGGCGGGCGCTTCTTAAAGAACCCATTTCATTTGGAGAATTACATTGATAGACCGCTATAATCCGGGTAATGCTTTGGGTTATGACCGGCATTTCTAAAACCAAATCTGCTTCTGATAGGCCGGTTAAAGGACGGGTGACCGGGTCATTGGCAAAAACAACTGCCATTGGTCTTCTCTGATAATTATCACAGGAAAGACCGGAAAAAGGACTAATATTCTTTCCTCCAATTGTCTGGACTCCGCTCGCCTGATGTTCTATTCTAATTACCCGCCCTATTTTCTGCCAAGCAAAAAAAGCTCCGATAGCGATGAGAATTAAAAACGGATACAAAATATATTTTTTCCTAAATATTTTCATTTAAGTTATTGAATCTTTTAATTAAACTCTTGAATTCCAGTTTTTCTAAAAACTTAATTACTTTTTTCTTATCATAATCTTTCATTTTAGATTTTTTGAGATTAAAGTCAATTGGAACATCTTTTTTAATTGTTGCTAAATACATGCTCAAAAATGCCTGATCTTTGTATTCTAAAAGTCTGGCTTTTAATTTTGGCTCAACTTGATTAATTTTCTGATAAAGATTTTCGAGGTTTTTGAATTCTTTAATCAGTTTCAGGGCAGTTTTTTCGCCAATTCCTGTTACACCCGGGATATTGTCAGAAGGGTCCCCTCTTAATCCCTTAAAATCATTTAATTGTTCCGGAATTAATCCGTAACGGTCTTTAACCGCTTTTTTGTCGTAGATGGCAATCTGGTTAATTCCTTTTTTGAGATTATAAACCCAGGTATTTTTGTTGACTAATTGAAGAGTGTCCAAATCACCGGTGATAATAATATTCTCTGTTTTCTCTGATTTTTTTGAAATTGTTCCAATAACATCATCGGCTTCAAAGCCTTCTTTTTCATAAATTGGGATATTAAATGATTGAACCAATTCCTTGACCAGAGAAATCTGGTCATAAAGGTCCTGGGGGGCTTTAACTCTTTTAGCTTTGTATTCCTTGTATTCCAAATCTCTGAAGGTTGGTCCGGGTAAATCGAAAGTTGCAACCAAATAGTCCGGATTTAGTTCACGGATAACTTTAAATAAAACACTGGCAAAGCCATAGACGGCATTGACTAATTTTCCTTTTTTATCCTTAAAAGGCGGTAGGGCGTGATAAGACCGGTGGATTAAAGCATTGCCATCAATAATAATTAGTTTTTTCATAAACTTATTCTCCTCTTATCTTCATCCAGATACTCAAACTTAATTGATAAAACATCTTTTGGCAAGATGTCTTTAATTTTCTCCGCCCATTCAATAACAACAATATTTTCCTTGTTTTCCAGGATTTCCTTAAAATCTAAATCAATCAAATCCTTGGAATCATTGATTCGGTAACAATCAACATGATAAAAATCCTTTTTTTCGATAGAATACTTCTTGAAAATGACAAAGGTCGGACTGGTAATTTTGTCTTTTATTCCCAGTCCTTTTGCCAACCCCTGGATAAAAGTAGTTTTACCGGAACCCAATTCCCCTGATAAACCAATAATCGGACCTTTGTCTCCTTTTAATACCTCTTCTCCTAGAATCTTCCCTATATTTTTTGTCTCTCTGCTATTTTTTGACTCTATGTTCCATGTTTTATGATTCATGTTTTATGATTCAAGTATAATACAATTGACCCTAAAATCAAAATAAGGTAAGATTGGAATATATGGCCCAAATTAATCACAAAAAAAAGGAACTCGAGGAAAAACTGAATCAGATAAACAAAAAGGAAGAAGAGAAGAAAACCAAACTATTGGCTGAAAAATATGATTTGCCTTATCTTAACCTAAATATCGTTCCAATTGATCCAGATGATGTTTCCTTTTTACCCAAGGAAAAGGCCTTGGAAGGAAATTTAGCTGTCCTTGAAAAAAAAGGGAAAACCTTGAGAATAGTCGTTAAAAACCCTGAAGATTCAAAAACTAAATCCGTTATCGAAGAATTAAAGAAAAAGGGCTATGATTGTCGGCTTTTTCTTGGTTCTTTGACTGGATTAAAAAGAGCCTGGCAGCGATATGAACTAGTCACCCCTGAAGCAGTTTCTTTAAGGGGTGTTTTTAATATTAACCAAAAGGAATTAAAGGGATTTGAAAAATCATTAAAAACTATCCAGGAATTAAAGGAAGTTATTGGCTCTTTGACAACAACTCAACTCCTAAGTGTTGTTTTTGCCGGGGCAATTAAAATGGGTGCTTCCGATATTCATCTGGAACCGAGAAAAGAAAATGTCCGTCTTCGTTACCGGATTGACGGAGTCCTACAGGATATTACCCAACTTTCAAGAGGGAAATACAATTTCATCCTTTCAAGAATCAAAACCTTGTCAGATATGCTTTTGAATGTGACTGATGTTAGTCAGGACGGCCGTTTTAGTATTAAAATTAAAGATGGGGAGATAGAATCAATTGACATTAGGAGTTCAATCCTGCCCAGCGCTCATGGAGAGAGTATTGTTCTTCGTCTTTTGGGAATCGCTGTGGCTAAACTTGATTTAGAAAAACTGGGTATGAAACCGTCCATTTTTGAAATGGTTAAGAAACAAATTAATCAGCCCAATGGCATGATTCTATCAACCGGACCAACCGGTTCAGGAAAAACAACAACTCTCTACGCCTGCCTTAACTATGTTAACAAGCCCGGAACGAAAATTATTACCGTTGAAAACCCGATTGAATACCAGTTAGAAGGTATTACCCAGACTCAAATCGATGAAAGAGATGGCCATACTTTCGGCCAATCACTTAGAGGGATTGTTCGTCAGGACCCGGATGTTTTAATGGTTGGTGAAATTAGAGACCAAGAAAGTGCAGAAATTGCAATCCAGTTTTCTTTAACCGGTCATCTGGTCTTCTCAACTCTCCATACCAATGATGCGGTCGGGGCTGTCCCCCGCTTGATTGGCATAAAGGTTGAGCCTTCTTCTTTGTCTTCTTCTTTGAAAATAGTTATTGCCCAAAGGTTGGTTAGAGTCCTTTGTCCTGATTGTAAAAAACCGGCTAATCCATCAGAGGAAATTAAAAAAGCGGCCAAGAAACTAATTGCCGCCATTCCAAAAACCTCTGGCATTGTCATTCCTAAAAAATTATCCTTTTACCAGGCTAAGGGATGTGACAAATGTCATGGCCTGGGCTATCAGGGAAGAATTGGCGTTTTTGAGGTTATGGTTATTAACAACCAAATTGAAAAGCTCATTCTTGATAGAGCGACCAGTTATCAGTTGGACGAAAAAGCCAGGGAAAACGGCATGACAACCCTGATCCAGGACGCTTTGGTTAAAGCCATTGAAGGAATGACCTCCTTGGAAGAAATTGAAAGAGTAATTGGTTCAATTACCCTTGACTAACCTGCAGGCAAAAGCTCCCTGCCTGAGAACAGAGAGAAAGGTCTTTCCGAGGAATAATCCAGCCGGAGCCAAAATATCCAAATACTAAGAGAAAACCCCAAAGAGTCCAAAAATGAACCCCTTTGCCCGCAGATTAGTAAAGGTTAAAGTAATCTAAAATGGAGATAGGAATCATCTCCATTTATTCAATGATAGCAGATAATATTTCTTTTGTCAACCCCGCCTAGCGGGATAAACCCATGTTAACCAACTCAAAACAACAAAAAGAAGATAAATATCTTGATACGACTTTAAGGCCCCGTTCCTTTAACGAATACGTTGGCCAGGAGAAAATTAAGAATAATTTATCTATTCTAATCGAAGCCGCTAAAAAAAGAAGCGAAGCTATTGATCATACTCTTCTTTATGGTTCTTCCGGATTGGGCAAAACAACCTTAGCCCATATTATTGCCAGAGAAATGGGCGGGAATATTAAGATTACTTCTGGACCAGCTATTGAAAAGGTTGGTGATTTGGCTTCTATCCTGACGAATCTTGAGGATGGCGATATCCTTTTTGTTGATGAATGTCATCGAATGAATAAAACCATAGAAGAAACCCTTTATCCGGCTATGGAAGATTTTGTTCTTGATATTGTCATTGGCAAAGGCCCTTCGGCCAAAACCCTTCAATTAGAACTACCTAAATTTACTTTAATCGGAGCAACAACCCGGATTGGGCTTTTATCTTCTCCTCTAAGGGGTCGTTTTGGGGCAACCTACCGATTAGATTTTTATAAAGATGAAGACATTGAAAAGATTGTTGCCCGTTCATCTAAAATCCTGGGGGTTGAAATTAAGGATTCGGAAGCTTCGAAAATGATTGCCCGCTGTTCAAGAAAAACACCCCGGGTGGCTAACCGTCTTTTAAAAAGAGCTCGGGATTACAGCCAGGTCAGAAGTGATGGAATAATTGACAAAAAAACCGCCCAGGAGGCGCTTAAAATGTTAGAAATTGATCAATACGGATTAGAGCCGTCCGACCGCCATATTCTGGAAATTATTATTAAAAAATTCAATGGCGGACCGGTTGGATTGAATGCTTTAACAGCTTCTTCAAATGAGGAATCAGAAACTATCGCTGATGTCCATGAGCCTTATCTTCTGCAAATGGGGTTTTTAGCTCGGACTCCCCGGGGAAGGGTCGCAACCAAACTCGCCTACAATCATCTCGGGATGAAATATGATAAAGAGCAGGATAAATTACTCTGATTACTGATAAATCCTGTGGGTACCGACTGAATGAAAATAAATAACACCGTCCCCAGCAAACTCGAATACTATCCTGTATTTATAGCCGACCGAAAAAGACCAAAAGCCTCTAAATTTCCCAGAAAGTTTGTGGGTCTTTAATTTTTTATCAAAAGGATTTTGACGAAAAATATTTTCTTTCTCTTCCATTAATTTCTTAGCTTTATCGGGTAGCTTCCTGTATTCCCGATAAAATTTAGGAGAATATATTATTTTGTCCATTTATTTTCAGCAAGCCCACTCACAAGCTGTATTAATTATCTTAAATCTTTAAAAGACTTTAAAACTTTGCCTTTTCCATCTAGTATTTCACGATGACTTTCCTCCAATTCAGCCAAAATCTTACTTTCTTCTTCATATTCACGCAAAAGAGAACGAAAGAATTCGCTGACACTGGCATATTTGCCCTTTTTGACTTCTTGTTTGACCATCTTTGCCATTTGAGCAGGCAAAGAAATGTTGATAATGTTTCTCATATTGGTTGTTTCTTAGTTATATATTATTTGTAATAATCTGTATTACAATACTAGCAAACCCAAATATCTCTGTCAAGTCCTTCTATTAGGAATATTTTTCTTACCATCTTTTTGCTCCGCTTCAGTTCTGATTAATGAAATTGCCTGGATGGGGACGAGTGGGTCAGCTAATGATGAGTGGGTTGAATTGTATAACAGCGCCGGTGAAGAAGTTGATTTAACCGGCTGGGCTTTGAAAGCGGTTGATGGAATACCGGAAATAGGTTTATCAGGAACAATATCCCCTCAGGGATATTTTTTACTTGAACGAACCGATGATACCAGTGCCCCCGATGTTGTGGCTGATTTAATCTATGTTGGCGCTCTGTCCAATACCGGAGAAGAATTAGGGCTCTATGACAGTGGGAATAATTTAATTGATTCAATTGATGCTTCTTCTGGCTGGGATTTTGGCGATAATTCAACCAAACAAACTATAGAAAAAACTGATTCTGGCTGGCAGACCAGTTTAGAAATTGGTGGAACGCCCAAAGCAGAAAACAGCAATCAGGAAGAATCAGGAGAATCAACCAGCGACGGAACCCCTTCATTTAAGCCGGCAAGTGATTATCCGCCAACTGCCAATGCCGGACCGGATATTACTGCTCTGGTCGGACAGGAAATATTTTTTGACGGCAGTCAGTCATCTGATCCGGACTGGGATAAATTAAATTTTTTCTGGAATTTTGGCAATGGAGCAACCAGTACCCAGGAAAAAATTACTCACGCCTATGATTATCCCGGTCAATACATTGTTTCTCTTTCTGTTGAAGATGATAAATTCACCCATATTGATATTGCTCTGATTAATATCTATTCCGAATCGGTTGTGATTAGTGAATTTGACCCTAACAACAACTGGGTTGAATTGTATAATCCGAAGGAGGAAATTGCTAATTTAACTGGTTGGAAATTAAATGATTTCACTTTTCCGGAAAACACCTTTGTTGCTCCGAATCAATTCCTTGTTTTAAATCATCAATCCAATTCCAATTCAATCCAACTTTTTTATCCTGATGGCTCTTTGGCCAGTCAAGTTGATTATTCTGAAAAAAAAGAAGGTTCCTGTATTGCTTTTGACGGCAATGACTACTTTTGGACAAAAATTCCGACTCCTTCCGCAACTAATATTATTAGTTCAACCGGTCTGGAAAACGGAAACCAAAAGATTCTGAATAATCCGGTCATAAAACAAAGCCGGGAAATTCCTAACCCGGATAATTCAGTTATTAATCTCGCTCAAAGTAGTAATCTTTCTGTTCTCGAGTCGGATGATATGATAGAAGATAATCCGTATTCTCAGCAATCAGCTTCTTTATCTCAAACCGCTTCTTCAAGCCAGAAATCCAAATTAATTTTAATCATTTCAATTATCATTTCCGGTTCTCTTTTAGTCAGTTGGGGCCTGATTTTAATCAAAAACAGGGTCAAAACTCATTGACACTGACTCTTTGTCAATAGTATCATTAGTAGAGGAGGCTTTTTTAATATACATACTATGTCCGGTCATTCAAAATGGTCTTCAATTAAACACAAAAAAGCAATTACCGACGCCAGACGGGGTAAGATTTTTTCTAAAATATCCCGTTTGATTAGCGTTGCTGCTAAAGAAAAAGGCGGTGATCCGGAAAGTAATTCTAAATTAAGATCGGCTATTGAACAGGCCCGTCAGGTCAATATGCCCAAAAGCAATATTGAGAAAGCGATTAAAAAAGGAACTGGCCAGGTCAAAGGGGCTCAAATGGAAGAAATTATCTATGAGGCCTATGGCCCTTCAGGCATCGCTTTAATTATTACCGGCATCACTGATAACAAGAACCGGGCAACAGCTGAAATCAGACACATCTTAACCAAATTTGATGGAAAGCTGGCTCAGGTTGGCAGTGTCCGATATATGTTTAATAAAAAAGAGGAGGACTGGGAACCAAAATATCCTGTTGAAATTGCTGACGAAAAAACAAAAAAAAGACTGGAAAAACTTTTTGAATCCCTGGATGAAAATGATGATGTCCAGGAAATCTATTCTAATTTAAAAATGTGACTATCTCTAAGGCAAATAAAATAAATTCGGGAAAGAAGTATTCCGAGAATTGGAGGAAAAAAGTAAGTAAAGGGTGGTTTAAAAAAGAAGGCATTCCTTGGAATAAAAGCAAAAAGATGCCTATGGAGACAAGGAGAAAATTAAGTAGAGCCCTTAAGGGACGCAAGGCTTGGAATAAGGGAAAAACAATGCCGGAAGAAGTAAAAAAGAAGTTGAGTGAACTTCTTAAAGGAAAGCGTCGTTCACCCGAGACAGAATTTAAAAAAGGACAATATAAAGGAGACGGGAACCCAGCCAAAAGAATGGAAATAAGAAGAAAAATAAGTGAAGCCAAAAAAGGAAAACCACACTTCAATCAAAGAGGAAGAAATCACGGAAACTGGAAAGGCGGGATTACTCCTAAAAACGAAAAAATCAGGAAAACTCTAGAATATAAATTATGGAGAGAAGCTGTCTTTGCTAGAGACAATTGGAGTTGTCGAAAATGTAGAAAAAGAGGAAGTAAATTAGCTTCACATCATCTCTATAACTTCGCCGATTTCGCCAGATCACGAACCTCGATTGAAAATGGAATTACCCTTTGTGAAAAATGTTATAGAGAATTCCATAAAGTTTATGGCTTAAAGAGGAATACAAAAGAAAAATTCGAAGAGTTTTTAAGTTTGCCCAATCGTTATAAATAGATAATTAAAATATATTTCATAAACATGACTATCTTAGGCGTAGACCCGGGAGTAGCCCGTGTAGGGTATGGTTTAGTTAAAAAAACATCAAATAATAATTTAAAACTGATTGACTATAATTGTATTGAAACCGATAAAGAATTACCGATTGCCCAGCGACTTAGCCAGATAGATAAACAATTGAAAAAGATAATCAAAGAAAACAAACCAGAACAGGTAGCTGTCGAAGATATTTTCTTTTTTAAGAATCTTAAAACCGTAATTGCTGTTAGTCAGGCCCGGGGTGTTATTCTGGCCAGAGCGGCTAAAATGAGAATTCCTGTTATTGAATACACTCCCCTTCAGATTAAACAGGCCGTGACAAGTTACGGCCGGGCGGATAAAACCCAGGTTCAAAAAATGGTTAAATTGCTTTTAAAATTAAAACAAATTCCCAAGCCGGATGACGCTGCCGACGCGCTGGCAACAGCCATCTGCTGCGCTCATTCTGTTTGTCAATAAAATGTCATTTATCAGTCAATATTTAATCAATCAGGGAATGCCTGAGGAAACATTAATTCTTCTTTTAATGCTGCCAATTGTGGCAACCATTATTGCCTTTGCCCGCCAGGTCATTGGCATTAAGGGCTTTGGCATTTACACCCCTTTAATCATTTCTTTTGCTTTTTTAGCGACTGGTTTAAGATATGGCCTGGCTCTTTTTCTGATAATTCTCCTGGTCGGGACGATTATGAGGTTAGTTGTTAAAAAATTCCGCCTTCTCTATCTTCCCCGAATGGCAATTGTTTTAACAGCGGTTGCCGTTGTTGTTATTGCTCTTTTTCCCCTCGGAGCATATTTTGACCGAAATGGTCTGATTGGCGCTTCGATTCTAGCTATTCTAATTATGACAACCCTGGTTGAAAAATTTATTGTCGCTCAGATTGAAAGGGGTGCTCGGGGAGCAATCCTTTTAACAACCGAAACTCTTTTTCTTTCCGTCATTTCCTTCTTTGTTATCAGCTGGATCTGGCTCCAAGGATTTGTCTTAATTTACCCTGCCTGGATTATTCTGGCTGCTGTTTTAGCCAATATTCTTTTAGGCAAATGGACCGGTCTTCGTTTAACTGAATACTTCCGTTTTAAGGAAGTTATCAAACATGCTGAAATTTCTGGAAAAAAGTAAATACGTTCTGGGATTAAATGCCCGCAATCTGACTTATCTCCGGCCCTCCAATAGTTCGAGGGCTGTTCGGATTGCTGATAACAAGCTTTTAGCCAAGAGGATTTTGAAAAAAGCTGGCTTGCCGGTTTTGGATACTCACGCCACCATTTCTGACTCAAAAGAATTAAGGGAGTTTGACTGGAATTCCTTGCCGCCAACCTTTGTTTTGAAACCTAATCGGGGTCTGGGCGGTGAAGGCATTATCATTGTTTACGGCAAAAAAAAGAAAGCTCCTTATCCCTGGGTCAGGGCAGACCGGAGAACGGTTGAAATTGAAGACCTCGAAGATCACACCCAGAATATTCTGGATGGAACCTATTCTTTAACCGGTTTGCCTGATGTTGCCTTTTTTGAAGAAAGAGTCAAATTAATTAAACTCTTAAAGCCGTATTCTTTTAGAGGAATTCCTGATATCCGCATTATTGTCTATAACTCTGTTCCGGTTATGGCGGAAATGCGCTTACCAACCCAGGAATCAGGCGGTAAAGCCAATCTTCATTTAGGCGGCATTGGTGTTGGTATTGATATGGGCAATGGTATTACTACAACTGCTATTCAAAGAGACCGTTTGATTGAATACGCTCCTGGAACCCGACTTCCCCTTTCAGGAATTCATATTCCTGATTGGAAAGAAGTTCTTCGAATGGCAATTTACGCCCAGCAGGCAACCCGAATTGGATTCCTCGGCATTGACATTGCTATTGACCGGGATAAGGGACCAATGATCCTGGAATTAAATGTCAGGCCGGGCCTATCAATCCAGATTGCTAATTTGACTCCTTTGGGAGATCGCCTCCAAAGGGTTAAAGGCCTTAAAATTAAAACTATTAATAAGGGGGTTAAAATTGCCCAGGATCTTTTTGGCGGTGAAATCGAGGAAGAACTTGAAGAAATCTCTGGCCGGAAAGTAATTGGCATTAACGAACCAATTGAAATTCTGGACAATGATGAAAACAAACATCCAACCATGGCTAAAATTGATACCGGCGCCTACCGGACAACAATTTGCCAGACCCTGGCCGATAAATTAAATCTGAATAAGATTATTAGCCACAAGAAAGTCAGAGGAGCATTAGGGATTGAAGAAAGACCGATTATTAACCTCTCTTTTATTTTAGATAAAAGACTAGTCACAACCGAAGCTTTTGTCGCTGACCGGAGCGAGATGAAATATGATATTATCGTCGGAAGAAAAGATTTGAAAAGGTTTTTGGTTGATCCGGCTAAGAACGTCTTTATGCGGGGGAAAGGACGAGTTAGTTAATTATGCTTATCAAAGACCTAGCCTCTCTAAAAGAATACTTTTCTCAGATTAAAACTCCGATATTTGGCGCCGGGGTCTATGTTTTTAACCGGCTTGGCCTGGAAGATATCTATTCCAATTACCGGATTCTGGCCCTGCGCTATAGTTTGGATACCAAACTAATTGAAAAAGGCATTAAGGTTCTGTCTTTGGAAAAGGGAATGGGAACCAGGCATATCAGAGAGCCAAGAAATGCCACCACCGTTATTAGCCATTCTAAAACAAAAGAATACCTTAAGAAATTCCAAAATCCGGCTATTCTGGTTTATCAGCCGTCTAAAAAAATGGAAGAGGTTTGTCAGGAAAATGGATGGGAATTACTTAACAATCCGACAAGTTTTGGCAAAGATCTATTGGAAAACAAAATCAAATTCAGAAGAATCTTAAAAGAATTAGGTATTGCTGTTCCGCCCGGAAAAATTGCTTCAGCTTCCAAACTTCATTACGGGCATTTGATTAATAGGTATGGGTTGCCTTTTGTTATCCAGCATCCAACCAAGGGCGGCGGCAAAGGAACTTTTTTCATCAACAACAAAGAAGATTTTGACCAGGCCTACAAGAAACTTCATAAGAAATGGGACGAAGATAATGAAAAAGAAGTCACTCCGCCGGATGAAGTTATTGTTGCCCAGTTTATCCAGGGTTCTTCCCCTTCAATTACCGCCTGCGTTACAAAACATGGCGTTCTTTCAACCAATCTTCAGTATCAGATTCTTGATGCTCCGAAGTTATATAATCCGGAAAAGGGTTCTGGTCTTTTCTGCGGTCATGACTGGACAAGTTCCAGGTTTTCTGATTCAATCAATTACCAGGCCTACGAAGCTGTTGAAAAAATCGGCCAGTATTTCAAAGAGCTGGGCTACAAGGGAATTTTCGGCTTAGATTTTGTCCTTGACGAAAAAAAAGAAAAACTCTACATTGTTGAATGTAATCCCCGCTTTCTTGGTTCTTACCCGGTTATTAACATGGCTCAGTTAATAAACAACGAGCCGCCAATTCTGGCCTTTCATGTTTTGGAGTTTTTAGGAAATGATTACCAGATTGATAAAAATGAAATTAATTACCAAATGCGAAGAGAAAAAATCGGCGCTCAGATGATTTTGCATAATTTAACAACCAAATGGGCCAGAAATCACAAGCAAATTAAGGCCGGGGTTTACAAATTAAGGAAAAACAAATTAAAATACATCCGGGAGGGGTATGATTTAAAGCATTTAAGAGAAAAGGAAGAATTTCTTTTAGCTGACGGGGTTTCATTAAAACATTCCCATTTTAGTCCTAATCGCCGGCTTTGCCGGATCCTGACTCTTAATCAATGCCTTGCTGATGATTACAAGAATCTTAATCCCTGGGCAAAGCAGGTATCTGAAACAGTCTATTCTGCCTTTGAAATGAAACCAATCAAGTTTATTAAACTCAAAAAATTCTTTTTTCCTAATCTTTTAGCTAAAGGTTAGGCTCCATGATTACATACTTTAATACAAAAAAAGAGATTAATCTCAAAGAATTTATCGGCCGGGGGGGTCGTTTTTTAATTCTGCATTTAAGGGAACTTAAAAAAAGGAATATTGATTGTCAGGTTCTTGTCCAGAAAAGAAAAGACAGGGATGATGTTCTTTTCTTGAAAATTAGAAAAGAAGGCAAGACCAGATGGCTTTCTCCTCAAAAAGGATATTTCAATACCAAGCAAAGCTGCGAACTGGCCCTTCACAAAGACCTGACTTACAAGATTCTTGAATCAGTTAATTTGCCTGTTCCTCAAAACTACAAGATTGAAAAAATCAGCCAATTAAAGAAAATAGATTTGTCTTATCCGGTTGTGGTTAAACCAACTGACCAGGCCAAGGGCAAAGGTGTCCTAATTGGCATTAAAGACAGGGAAGAATTGAAAAAATCAGTTAAAAGACTGCTTAAAAAATATTCTTCTTTGATTGTTGAAGAATACATTCCGGGAAATGATTATCGTCTTTTAATTCTGGATAAAAAACTCCTGGGAGCGATAAAAAGAACGCCGCCAAAAATTAAAGCTGATGGAAAAAGAACCATCCGGGAATTAATCAGAAAGGAAAACAAAAAAAGATATGATAGGCCAATTGCCTTTAAGCCCTACTCCAAAACACTGGAAATTGATTTAGAAGTTAAGAGATGCTTAAGAGAGCAAGGTTATTCCCTTAATTCAATTCCTAAAAAGGATGAAAAAATTATTGTCAGGAGAAATACTAATTTCTCGAGCGGTGGAGAAACATTAGATGTGACTAAAAAAGTTCATCCGGAGAATATTAAAATCGCCAAAAAGGCGATTAAATCTCTCGGACTTAAATTCGGCGGAGTTGATTTCGTTGCTGAAAAAATATCAGAGCCGATTAGCCGGAACAATGGTCGGATTGTTGAAATTAACGGTATTCCTGGAATTTGGATACATCATTTTCCAAATCACGGCCAAAGAAGAAACATTGCCAAGAAAATTATTGATTACTTGTTTGAAAACTAAAAGTGTAATGTCTTGCTTTTTTAGGCCTTGTGAAAAAGGATCGCCAGTATGAAAGAAACCACTGCGGCAAGAGCGTAGATTAATATCCCGGATGAATTGCCGTTAGCTATGACATGTCCGGAAATTGCCCCTACCCAGATGATTCCAAGAGTAAGCCAAAACATTGTAAAAAACTTACTAGTTTTTTTATTCATATTCCTATTATACCACCTTTGGAATAGGAACCAATCAAATTAACTGGGGAAAACTTTAACGGCAGACCTGTTTAAGTCTGCCGTCTTTTTAGATGAGTTAGTCAGGAACATTGCAATACGCGTAAGCAGCGCTTACAGCCTCCTGTATTTCTTCGAGACGCTCCTTTACCACGCGCCTCTTGGCCTCTTTTAACCTGGCGAGGAAAAAATCAGTCCAGAATTCGGGCATAGACGTTAGTTCGTCTTTATGGCGACCTGGCTCCAAGAGATCGAACGGATTACGGGTCGTGCCACCCCCTCCCCATAAATGGACTACATTGGCTTTGCCATCTTTTGTCACTAACGGCATTCCATTTTCATCGTATTCCGGCAGAGTTGTAATCTGGACCCAAATCCGATAAGGAATACTAAAGACTTCTGTTGTATCAAAGACAATCAGAGAAACATTGGCTAATAAGGGTAAATCTATGGACTCTAATCCAACAAGGACTGGCCAGATAAAGCTTTCTTCAAATAAAACAGTTCCTTTTTCATCGGTCGTTTTGTACTCTGCCATCTTTTCACTATCAAACAGAGCAGTTGGAACCTGAGGATTCTGCCGAAGCGGCAAATGATTATGATCGGTATAAAACGCTATTTTCATGGTGTCTTCCCTCCTTTTCGGTATTCTGATTTGAAGAACATTAATTTGAGACAAGGATACAATAATGTTTGTCAAAAGTAAACAAAAAAAAAACCGATTAGGGTTGGTTTGTAATCACCAAAAGAGTTTAAAGTATAATTTTTAGCAGTTCAGGAAATCGTTCTGTCTTCATATCTCCATAGGTAAAATGACCCATATTTTTGAACTGATGTATTTCTGCTTTAGAAAAGGTTTTTTTATTCTGTCTACTGATTCTTTTACTCCTTCTATATCTTCGTCCTCTGATATAAGTATATGGATTTCTTTAGCTCTTTCTTGAATACCAGAATCAATAGAAAAATCAAAGAAAGATGATGTTCTTCTTTTGTTTGGATCCAGCCAGGGCGCAACCAGAACAAGTTTGCTTATTTTAACCTTGTTCTCGGTTAGCCATCGTACCAAAAATCCTCCACCAAAACTATACCCAACCAATATCGTGTCTTCGCCAATATTAAATCGCTCAAATTCCTTTACCCATTTTTGGTAGTTTGGGTTATAAGCCCTTGGCATTTCGGGCGTCTGCGTAAATACATCTTTTATTAATAATTGTTTTTGTAGCCAAGGAAGCCAATGACTATTAGAAAGCGATGGGTAAGTATCACTAAAATACTCTTCCCTGTCACAACTACCATGAATAAGTATCGCATTTTTCATACTCCAATTATACCCTCCCCAAACAAAAAAACCAATTGGGATTGGTTTTGGGACTTAAAACTAGTAACTGTAATTTACAATTAATTTGTTTCTCTTTACTTTCTTATCATCTTATACCTATCTACATTTATCCAAAATTCATAAACTACTCCCGAAAACATCCCCCAGGCAAAAAACCATACTATTTCTTCAATTGGAATTTTAGCAAAAGCGACACCAGACAAGCCATCTTGCACCCAAAGCCTATTAATCGCATCAGGATATATTTTTAACCAGGCCACATAAACTATCAATATCATAAATACCATTAAGACTGCACTCATTAAAGAATCTCTTCTTAAATCCTTGTCAATAAATAATAATACGACTGAACTAATAAACAAGGGGGTAATACTTGCCCAGATTGTATTTATTCCTAATCGCTTTAAGATTAAAAACAATATTATCATACCAGCCACGATTAGGATTGTTTCTAGTGTCCTTTTTCTTCCTACATCATGTTTTCTGGCAAATACAATCTCATAAAACACACTGCCGATACCGCCAATAAAAAATCCGAATAAAATCTCCTCTATACCAACATAGGCGCCAAGAATCTTAATTGGCAAAACATACTCTGGGCTCCAATAATCTTTAGCGAAAAACAATATTTGACTTATTGGCGCAACAGGAGCGACCAAGATGCTTACAAATAATTGTTGTTTTCTAAGGTCTTTTCTTTTTAAGAAAAACAAAAACCATACTAATCCAAGAAATAGGGTGGCGAAGAAATAGGCGTAATTATACATTTTCTAGCTTTTATTTTATTTCCTATATTATTATACCCTCCCCAAACAAAAAAACCAATCAGAAACCAATATAAAGAAGGGGGCTCTCAATGGAACTCCCTTCTTCGGTGTTTAAATAAAATAACTAATTATATAACGCTTCTCTCCTTATTTCCTTGAGCAAGCCTGTTACTGTTCTGCTGTATTTAATCCTATTCCACGGATTAAGATTGTCCAGCGTTAACAACTCTGAAGGCAGCATTACAAGCTGTTCGTTGATGTAATCCCTGATCTGCGACAAATCAGGCAATTCGTAAGAAACAATTCCGTTTTCGATCATCGGAATAAGGAGCGGTTCGCCCAGGTCTTCGCCAACGAGACCAACTACATCAGAAGAAAATTTTCCGTCCTGAAAAATTCTGTAAACTTGCTTGATGCCCGGATAGGACTGTTTTTCCGTAGAGAGCTTGGCACAATACTTAACTCCGTCCTTCCCGTTAATAGCTGCAAGCTTGTAAACAATCTCCAATTTCGGGTCGTCTGTGACTACCCCCACTTCGGTCACAACAATAAAGCAATCAACCGGCGCTTTTTGCCTGACTATTTTTTGTATCTTCCATTCATCAAGATTGGTAGCTACGATAATCTTTGTTTCTTTGAGGTCGGCCTGATCAAGTTCAGCCCGGGCATAACGGGACAATGTAACCAAATTACCCGAATCGATAATAACAGCGAATAATTGTTCCCCTCGTTCGGCCATTTCCTGACCGACCTGTATTGCATTAGACAGTCCCTGGATCACATCGTAAGTATCTATCATTAGGGCTGCCGATTGGCCGAATCGTTTTGTAATTTCCCGCATAGCAGTCAGTTCGTCATCAAACGAAACAATGTAGTTATGACAGGCCAGATTGATAGCCGGCTCCATGCCAAACTGATACTTTTTGGAAAACCCAGGCATTGCCGTTCCACCAGCCGTACCGACCAGGTAAGAAGCCCGGCCGCATTTATAGGATGATTCAAATCCATGCGTCCGTTGACTAACCGAACCGACAATATCTGTCCCTTGGGCAGCAATTCTGCTTCGAATCATCTTTGATGTAAAGACCGTATTGCTGTGCACAGCAGCGATCAAAAATGAACCAATCAGGCTACCTTCAATAATCGGAGCTGTAACACGGACAACCGGTTCCTGTGGAAAGAATATTGTTCCTTCAGGCATAGCATAAACATCTCCTGTAAACCGAACATTAGACAGATAGTCGGCGAATCCTTCGGTGATAGTGCCGGCTTCGAGAAGATAGGCAATAGAATCATCATCGTATTGCCACTTGCTGAGGGCAGATACTATTTCTTCAATACCGCCCAAAACCAGGAAATTCCTGTTATAGGGTATGTCCCTGACCACCAGATCAAAGGTAGCAATCCGTTCATGTTGATTGAGTTCATACCAAACAGAGCAATTGGAGAAGATATAGGCCAGCTCAAAGAGCGGCAAATCATCTTGAACAAACAAATGGCTCTTTGGTATTCCAAGCTCTCCTCTAGACCAGTAATTCTCTGACTTTATCATAATTCCCTCCTTTATTGGATTATAGGTTGTCGGATTATATCAATATGCGGTTGTTAATTTAACTAAAAAACAGAATAACATAATATACTATTCTGTCAAAATAAAATAAAAAACCAATTGGGATTGGTTTTGGGCAGAGGAATTTGCGAAAACTCTTTTTTAGTTGCGATACAGGAATCTTAATTTACGCTGACTCCCATCAAGTTTTGGACTGATACCAATTCTTTTGTCAGATAATATTTCCTTGGGGCTTATAACAACGCCTCTGTCTTCAATAAATATGGTATTTCCTGTTAAATTTTTGCCGTACAAATTGATATCAATGCCAAACGACTTGCATAGATTTCCCGGTGACTTGGTTAGATCATTAACCCGTCCAACCGGCTTCCCAAAATTACCCTTCATTATTTCTATGCCTTCCTCAGGAATAACTGCTCTAATAAAGACGACTTCTGGAATATTTTTCTTATTAACAACCAGAGCAAGCTGATGATAAATCCCGTAAACAAGATAAACGTAGGCATATCCACCATCCTGATACATAACTTCTGTTCGTCTAGTTCTTTTATTCCCGTGTGAGACTTTATCAGAAAAAGCTGGATAAGCCTCAACCTCAATTATTTTTCCAGAAACCTTCCCTTTTGGGGAATTAAATACTAAATATTTTCCCAGAAATTCCTTTGCTATATCCCGAGCTGACCGCTGATAAAAAGATTTTTGTAATTTAGGCATCTTTGGGTATGGGTTCATGGGGTTGCTTCTTGGGTACATTGATAATCATGATAATATTTATAATCTATACTGCTAATAAAATATCCTGGCTTGTAAGTAGATTTAGCACACCAAGACACTACTTTTTGAGTACAACTACTATCCCAGTAACTATAATCACCATCCCAATATCTATCCGAATATATTAAAGAGGGTTCACATATTTTTGCTGTTTGAGTACACCTAGAGTCATAATAATAGAGATCCGAATCATCATAAAAATATCCCGGATAATTTGTAGATTTATAGCATCCTGGCACAGCTATTTGAGTACACCCGCTGTTATGATAAAAAGATTGAGTTTGGGGATTAATATAAAAATCTTCATAGAAAATACAATTGGCAAGATAATTACACTGACTATCAGAATAAATATTTTCTCCATCTGAATAATATCCAGAATAAGTCAAAGAAGAGTAGCAGGGCTTTACGTATTGAGGGCCCGAATAACTAACATTACCATCCCATATTCTTGTTATTTTAGCTTTTTCATGTAAGTAATCTTCTGGTAATTGTCCTATTTTCCAACCCTTCTCCGTAGTTTCGTAATAATAATACCAATCATTCCCTATTGGATAATAATATCCTGATTGAGCATGAACTGTTTTAATCCCTACTCCCATATGGTCATGAAATTCGATTAATGAAGCTCCTAGTCCCATAGCTTGAACAAGAGAAGCAAATAAATAAGAAGTATCTTCACAATCACCATTTCTTTCAACAAATGTTTCTATTGGATATTTTGGGAGGTCAGCAACATTTGTATAAAAATCAGCCACATAGGGTAAGCCTTGGACAAAGCTTACTATAAAGGAACTACGATGATAATTTTCTCTATCTGCGATTTCTTTTAACGCTTCTGCTATCTCTTTAATAAATGGGTCGTTTTCTATTACATATTCAAGACCGTGAGAACTCCTTGGTTTATTTTTATAATACTCATACCAATCTTCCTGTATTGAATAATTCCTAGTCCAAGATTTTCCATTGTGTTCCCATTGAAAATTCTGAGCAAGATATCTTCCCCCGCCAGATGGATTTGCATCTTCATTATCATTAATTCCATCGTCGTCAGAGTCTTTATTTGTATCTAGTGTCCCTTGGTCTAATTCTTGTCTGTAAGTCAATCCATCCCCGTCACTATCAGCGTTCATTTTTTCTTCTTCTGCTTCTTTTGCTAATACTTCCTGTTCAGCTACTTGCCTAGCTAATTCTTCTTGTATCCTTTTATCTTCTTCCTCCACCGCCCTCTGCTGAGCTACCTTTTTCGCCGCTTCAGCTCTAGATCTTTTTTCGGTCTCTTGTTGGGTTTTCTGCTCAGCTTCTTCTTTGGCTATTTTAGATTCTTGAGCTTCCCCCTTAGCCCTTCTCTCTTCTAGGCCACTCATTTCAACTTCTCGCTCCAGTTCTTCTATTTTAAATTTCTCTTCCCACGATACCTTATAAATTAAGTTCGACACGTTTGCGAAAATCGGTTTGTCAGCTAAGAAATTTGAAATTTCTTTACCAAATCCCTGGCTATATAACGCTGCACTTATGCCCACTACAATAATCGATATCCAAATTATTAATTTTTTTGATACGGGGACCTTAATAAAACTCTCTTTGGTCTTAATCCTGTTTTTTACAAATTCTACGCCTTTATTTTTATAAGATGGAAAAGACACGATCAAATTACGCCACTTATTAAGCGCTTTATCTCTTATAGTTCTTATCCTGTTTTTGAGATCTTTCCTCATCTTTCATTAAAGGGGGTCACGAAAGCCTCCGTTTTTAAATATTAATGACTAAAAGCCTTGTATTTGATTTATTCATTTTTAGGTATGGGTTCATGGGGTTGGGTGGGGTTATTGAGTCTGTCTACATCAGGAGGAAAGATTAATCCTGTTATTATGGTAAATATAGCTACGCCAATCAGGGTCGCGATTAATAGACGGAGTGACCATCTTCTTAACCAATCCCACTGCTTTTGTTTTTTTGTGATATTTTCTTCGAAGATTTTACGAAAACCTTCTTTTTCTGTATTGTTTAATTCTTCTATGTCCTTTTCAAATTTACCGATATCATGGTGTGCTCTAGAGATAACTTTTAATACATCTTGTCGGATAAACTTGGGTATAAATTCTGCTCGTTCGTCGGCAATTGCACGATTTGCCTCTAAAACTTTGTTTTTATATATAATTTCAAAAATAATAGATACTATCGGAAAAACTAGTATCAAAACAAAAAGCTGAAAGGGTAAACTATGACCTTCTTCTCTTAAAAACAGGAAAGACATCGCGCCAAAAATACCAACGTCCAGAGAGATAAGAAGATTAGAGAATTTGTAAGTTTTTTCCATCGCGAACTCATCCCTCATTTTTAAATTCTCGTCTTTATAAAATTCCAGACGTTTAATAGCGTTATCAAAGTATTTTTCTTTAAGTTCGTTGATAGGAGAAGTCACAAAATCTTATAAATTTAACTAATTTTAACTTTAACAAACTTTCTTTTTCCAACTTGGATAATGGTTTTATCCTTTGGTGTGATTTCTTCGTTTGGATCTTTGATGACTTTGTTGTCTATCTTGACTCCTCCCTGTTCTATTAATCTTCTGGCTTCGCTTTTGCTTGGGGCTAGTTTTGATTCTGTTAGAATATCTGTCAGTTTTGTTTTTTCTGGCTTGGCTTTGAAGATGGGGGTGTCGGTTGGTTTTTCTTTGTCTTTGAAGACCTGGTTGAATTCTTTTTCTGCTTTTCTGGCTAAATCTTCGTTATGAAAGGTTTTGGTAATTTCTTTGGCTAATTTGGCTTTATCTTCTCTTGGATTTTTAACTTCTTTGACTTCTAAATCAGTTAATAATTCAAAGCCGGGAAGGATTAGGTCGTCTGGCCAGGACATAATCTGGCCAAACATTTGATTTGGTTCTTCATCTAAATTAACAACATTTCCTTCAGTTTTACCCATTTTCTTTCCGCATGAATCAACTAGAAGTTTGGTTGTTAAAACAAACTTTTCTTTGTTTTTCATCTTCTTGATTAATGTCCTGCCAGCCAACATATTAAACATCTGATCATTGCCGCCAACTTCTAAATCTACATCCATAGCAACAGAATCATAGGCCTGGGTTAATGGATAAAGGAATTCATGCAAATAGATTGATTCATCTTGCTTTATTCTCTCCTGAAACATATCTCTTTGAATCATTTGTCCGTGAGTGAAATTAGAAGCCATTTCAATTAAATCAATAAAACTTAATTTATCATTCCACTCACTATTATAAAGAACCTTAACTGGATTTTCTCCTTCAAAATTGATGACTTTACTTGCCTGTTCCTGGTAATTGGTCATGTTCTTTTTAACTTCTTCTCTGGTCATTTTCTTTCTAACGGCGGTTTTATCAGTTGGGTCGCCAATCATACTGGTAAAATCTCCTAAAAGGAAAATGACTTCGTGGCCGAGGTCCTGGAATTGGGCTAATTTTCTTAAGGTAATCGCATGGCCAATATGAAGAGTTGGCGCCGTAGCGTCATAACCACAATAAAGTTTAATCTTTTTGTCAGATTTTAAAACTTTTTCTAATTCTTCTTTAGAAGGATAGATTTTCTCTACGCCTCTGGTTAAAATTTTGTTTATTAGTTTTTCTTTATCCATAGTTTTTAATTAAAAAATAGGGTTGGGAGCGGGAGATGGGCTTTTCTCCCGCTCTTATTGTAATAGGGGCTCGGTAATAGGTTTAATGTGTTCATCGTAAACTTCTGTGTAAAACTGTAGTTCTCTGCCAACAAAACTTGTCCAAATCTCTCCAAGCGTGACTCTTTTATGAAAGTTGTCTCCTAGACTAGGTATGATTTCTCCAAAATAGAAAAGGTACATTTTCTTTTTCTCGGAAAATACCAGAGCAGTAATATCTCCCCTTTTTTCAATAGTTGGTTTCTCAATCTCATTCTCCATAGCCCTTACCTCCTTTAGCCCAATTTCCATTTTTCAATTGTTAAACATATTTTCACTATACCACCCCCTGCCCCGTGGCGCAATAATTGTTGCCTTCTACGGGGCCTGCCCCGAGCGAAGTCGAGGGGTTGATTAAACGGGTCAATTCTGGCAGAATAAATTAAGATAGAAAGCTTATAAAGCGCAGAAAATAAATTTTTGAAGAGTAGGTGTGGGCGCGCTGCCCGAGCAGAGCGAGGGTAGGGCTAAGCGATTCAAAAATTTGATTTTCGGAGCTTAAATAATGTTCAAAAAACTATTGAAACTTGCTGGATTTCTTTTTGCCATGGCCATTCTTTTGGGAATTGGTCTTTTTGCTTTCTTTGCTAAGGATTTACCTGATCCGACCAAAATGGGTTCCCGACAAATTGTTGAATCAACTAAAATCTATGACCGAACCGGCGAAGTCATTCTTTACGATATCCACGGCGAGGAAAAAAGAACCATTATTCCATATGATCAAATCCCCCAATTCATTAAAGACGCCACTATTATCGCAGAAGATGATAATTTCTATCATCACATTGGCATTGACTGGAAAGGAATTTTAAGAGCAGCCTGGGCCAATCTGAATAAAAACAAAATTGCCCAGGGCGGTTCAACCATTACCCAGCAATACATCAAGAATGCCTATCTGGGCGGTCCCAGGTCAGAAAGAACCTATGCCCGTAAAATTAAAGAAGCGATTTTGGCCGTTGAAATGGAAATAAAGTATTCTAAGGATGAAATTCTTGATTTCTATTTAAACCAGGTTTCCTATGGCTCTAATGCCTATGGGATTGAGGCGGCTGCCCAGACATTTTTTAACAAGAATACTGATGATTTAACTTTGGCCGAAGGCGCTCTTTTGGCATCCCTGCCCAAAGCCCCAAGCTATTTCTCCCCCTACGGCTCCCATATTGAAGATTTAAAAGCAAGACAGGAATATGTTTTAGAAAGAATGATTAAATTCGGCTACATTACCGAAGAAGAGTCATTAGCCGCCAGGGAAGAAGAATTAAAATATGCTTCCCAGGGCGATTTAAAAGCTCATCATTTTATAACAATGATTCAGGAATATTTAGAAGAAGAATACGGCCGAATCTATTCTGATATTAATATGGCTGGATTAAAGGTCTATACTACCCTGGATTGGGATATGCAGAGAATTGCTGAAGAAGTTGTCACCGAAGGGGTTGAAAAGAATGAAAAAACCTATCGGGCAACTAATGGAGCTCTGGTTGCGATTGACCCTAAAACCGGTCAGGTTTTAGCCCTGGTCGGTTCAAAAAACTATTCTGAAGATCAATTTAATGTTGCGACCAGTCCTTTTCGACAGCCGGGTTCTTCTTTTAAACCTTTTGCCTACGCCGTTGCTTTTGATGAAGGATATTCTCCGGATAGCATGATTTTTGATTTAGAAACCAGTTTTGGCAAATTTGGTCCAGCCGGAGCAGAAAAAGAATACAAACCGAATAACTATGATTTGAAATTTAGAGGACCGGTTACTTTTAGACAGGCCTTGGCCCAGTCAATTAACCTGCCCTCGGTTAAAGTTCTTCATCTGGCTGGAGTCAATGATACGATTAATTTAGCCCAGGATATGGGAATTACAACCCTAAAAGAAAGGGGTCGGTATAGCTTGTCATTGGTTCTAGGCGGCGGCGAAGTTAAATTAATTGATGAAACCACAGCTTACGGAGTTTTTGCGACAGAAGGAGTCAAACATCCAACTAATTTAATTTTAAGGATTGAAGATGCTGACGGAGACGTTTTAGAAGAATTCAAGGATGAATCTGACCGGGTTTTAGATAGTCAGGTTGCCCGTCAGATTACCAGTATTTTATCAGATGAAGCTGCCCGGGCACCAATGCTTGGTAATAATTCAAAATTGTATTTACCCGGACGGCCAGCCGCAGCCAAAACCGGAACAACCCAGGATTACGCTGATGGCTGGACAATTGGTTATACGCCCAGTTTGGTTGTTGGAGTTTGGGCGGGGAATAATGATTTTACCGATAAGATGAGAGTTGGGGCAGCTGGTCTTTATGTTGCCGCTCCAATCTGGAATGATTTTATGAGAAAAACTTATCAGGAAAAGACCGAAAGACCTGATGATGTTGAAGAAATTAAACCGAATACTTTCTTTTTACCCAAAAGCGCTGAAAACTTTAATCCACCCGATTCACCAAAAGAAAGTGACAAACCGATGGTTAATGGTCAATTAACTTTTGAAAATATTATTAAAATTGATAAAATCTCAGGAAAACTGGCGACAGATTTAACTCCACCTAATTTAATTGAAGAAAAAACCTATCGGGAAGTCCATTCAATTCTCTATTATGTTAATAAGAATGATGAACAATTTGAAAACTGGGAAAATCCTGTTTTAAACTGGGCTCAAAACCAGCCCTGTGATAATAATATCTGCTATAATCAAGAGCCGCCTCAGGAAGAAGATGATGCCCATACCAAAGAAAACCAACCGAGTGTTGAGATTATTTCTCCTAGTCAGGGAACCTCAATTAGCCCGACTTATTTAATAATTAAAGCCGACGCTTCAGCGCCCTTAGGAATTAAACAAGTTGATTTCTTTTTTAATGACCAATTAATTGGAAGTGATACAAATTCACCTTATTCAGTTAATTTTAATATTTCCCATTACTCATATGACTCCGGCAGGCAATATATTAAAGTCAGGGCTTATGATCAATCCCTTAATCGGGAAGAGGATGAGATATATATTAAAGTAGATTAAATAAAAAAGCCTTCTGATACTAGGGCTTTTTTTAATTCCAATTAAACCTTAATCGGCATGACAATATATGTATAGGATTCGTCTCCAACTGGTTTAAGAACAACCGGCTTGGAACTATCATTTAATCCAATAACAACCTTATCAGAGAAAATATTATTTAATCCATCTAAAACATAGCGATAATTAAAGAATACCTCAATATTATTTCCCTGGATTTCAGCTTTAATCTGAGATTTATTCTCTCCAACATCAGCGCTTTTAGATGAAATTTCTAAATTTGATTTATCTGGATTGATAATAACTTTAATATCATTAACTTTTCCGCTAAACAAGCTGGCCATTTTAATACTACTAATTAATTCTCTTTTATCAACTACAACCTGGGTTGTGGTTTTATCTGGGATAATTTGTTGATAACTTGGGTACTGACCCTCAATTAACCTGGAGATAAGTTGAGTATAACCTAAATTAAATAGAATTTGGCTACCAGAAAGAACAACTTCAACTTCCTGCTCTTGATCCGGCTTATTACCATCTCCCTCACCCAGGATTCTAATTAATTCCTGGATAGTTCTCTGAGGAATAATCACTGATTGGTCCTCTACCCCCTTATTAGGGCTAATTTCAATATTCTTCTTAGCTAAACGAAAACTATCAGTCGCAACTAATTCAATTAAATCTTTATCAAATTTTAAATAAATTCCGGAGATTTCTGGCCTGGATTCTGAAATTGAAGCCATTTCTACAACCTGGGATAAATCATTTTTTAAAATATTTCCCTTTATTTTAAGAATTGGTTTGTCTTTAAGTTTAGGGATAATCGGATAATCATCAGCTGATAATCCATTTAAAGTTGCTTTGAATTTCTCACTCTTGATTGTTAATTGATTATCTTTAGTTTTTAATTCTATCTTTTTATTGGGTAAATTATTAACAAAATCGGTTATTAACCTGGCTGGAATAGTAAGACTTCCTTTTTCCTGTATTTTTCCCGAAACCCAAGTACTAATTCCAATTTCCAAATTAGTTGAAGAAATCTTTAATTTATTATTCTCAACACTTAAAAGAATATTATTTAAAATTGGTAAAGTTAAATTCCGACCGATAATTCTTTCGGTAATACCAAGGGCTTGTTTTAAATTTTCCTGAAGACAAATTAGATGCATAATATTAGAATCTAATAGTTAATAATGTTTATATATATAATTTATTATTATTATTAGTCTTTTAAGTTCTGGGGAAAAACTTATTCTATTAATCTATACCTTATTATCTAATCTTTCTAAAGTGTGAATATTAATACTGATAACTTATTGATAAACTGGGTTAAGTGTATAGTTTTTCTTTAATTAAGTTTATCTCTTCTTGGGCTGATTCATTACTTTCTATATCTTTTTTAATCTTTTGGCAAGCATACATAGCGGTGGTGTGATCCCTTCCCCCTAATTTCTCTCCGATATAGGGATAAGAACTATTTAATTCATTTCTAATTAAATACATTGTTATTTGTCTTGGCCGGACTAATTCTTTTTTTCTGGAGCGGTCAATTAGATCACTAATATGAATATCATAGAATTCAGCCACTATTTTAAGGATATTTTTGTAATTAGTCATTTTCTTGGGAGAGTTAATAATCTGAGTTAGGATTTTCTGGGTAATTTTTTGGTCAGGAATAATATTATTTACCTGGGAATAGGCAATAACCCGATTAAGAGCGCCTTCAACCTCTCTGATATTTCTCTGGATATTAGTCGCGATATAGGTAGTAACATCATTAGGAAGTTTAATTTTCTTTTCCTTGAGTTTGGTGTTAATAATTGCTGTCCTGGTTTCCAAATCAGGATAAGTAATATCAGCAATCATTCCTCCTTCAAAACGGGAACGAAGCCGTTCTTCTAATGTTGAAATTGATTTAGGAGCCCGGTCAGAGGTGATAATAATCTGCTTATTTTTCTGATAAAGGGCGTTAAAGGTATGAAAAAACTCTTCTTGGGTTTTCTCTTTACCGGCAATAAATTGAATATCGTCAATAATTAAAGTATCAATTTTACGATACTTATCCTTAAAAGAATCCATTCCTTTTTTTGAAATTGCATCAACTAATTCACTCGTATATTTCTCGGAACTTAAATACTTAATCTTTTTATTCGGATGAGCTTTGGTTAATTCATTACCAATTGCCTGGATTAAATGAGTCTTTCCCAAACCAACTCCGCCGTAGATGAATAAGGGATTATACATTGTGCCGGGATTTTTAACTATCGCTCTTCCGGCTGCTTGGGCTAATTCATTAAAAGAACCAATAATGAAATTATTAAAAGTGTATTTAGGATTAAGATTGGTTTCTTTATCTAAATTAAATTCCTGGAAATTAAGCTGGTCTCCAATTAGGGTTGGTGTTGGTTCTTCTACGGCTTTAGGACTA
Organism: uncultured Candidatus Saccharibacteria bacterium; assembly: GCA_964594965.1. Classification (GTDB taxonomy): domain Bacteria; phylum Patescibacteriota; class Minisyncoccia; order Portnoybacterales; family UBA2143; genus CAZQMX01. Next base: position 110,124 of record CAZQMX010000002.1, read on the forward strand.
ACTATTTTTTCCTCACCAATAACAAAGTTGATTTCTTTAACATCAGGAGAATTATTTCTAAGGATTTTTAAAATCAGCTTATTATATTTATTTTCCAACCATTCTCGGGTAAAACCATTGGGAGTACTGACAGTAATCAAGCCATCTTTTTTAGAATGGATTTTGGTGTTTCTAAACCAGGTAATAAAATTTGCTTTAGAAATAGTCAGTTCAATTTCTCCTAGAACAGTTTGCCAAAGATCTTTTAACTCCATAATGCTTTAAAAATTAATTCTTAAATACATTATACATTATAGGGAAGTTTTTAACAAAACTAAATCCTTAATTTTGTTTATAAAGTGTGGATTGCCTGTGGATACCCTTTATTAAAAGATAGGATTTGACTAACTAATTCTTAAATGATATCCTTTTAATATGTCGCTTACCTACAAACCCAAGAAGAAAAAAAGAAAGAAAACACACGGATTTAGACAAAGGATGGCCACAAGATTTGGCCGCCGCGTTTTATCCAAGAGAAGACAGAAAAAAAGAGCTAAATTAGCAGTTTAGTTTTTTTGTATGTTATCAAAAATTAATAAACTTAAAAAAGATAATGACTTTAAGAATGTTTTCGAGAAAGGAAAGTATTCTCAAAAGGAATTTATTAAAATTAAGTTTTCTAAAAATGATTTAGGGATAAGCCGGTTTGGATTTATGATTGGCTTGAAAATTTCCAAGAAAGCCGTTGAAAGGAATAAGATTAAGCGTTGGCTTCAAGAAATTATCCGATTAAATCTAAAAGAGATTAAAACCGGATTTGATATTATTATTATGGCTAATCCTGAAATATTAGGTAAAAAACATAACCAAGTCGAAGATAATTTAATTAATCTATTAAAAGAAAGTAAATTAATCAAATGAGCGCGATAGTTAGTCTTTTTAACCAAGTCCTTTATTTCCCCCTCTTTAACGCCCTAATTGCGATTTATAATTTCCTGCCAATTAAGGATTTGGGTTTGGCCATTATTATCCTAACGGTTTTAATCCGTTTTATCCTTTATCCCCTTTCTAGGAAATCAATTCAGTCGCAAAAAGCAATTTCCAAACTTCAGCCGGAAATAAAGGAAATTCAAAGGAAGTTTAAGAAAAAAGATGAGCAGGCCAAGGAAATAATGCTTTTGTATCAGAAATACAAGGTTAATCCAATGGCCGGCTGTCTGCCAATTTTAATCCAGTTCCCTGTTTTAATTGCCTTGTACCGGGTATTCTTTACCGGATTAGATCCTGCGCAATTAAATAATCTCTATAATTTTGTTTCAAGGCCGGAAATGCTTAATTTTATGTTTCTTGGTCTGGTAGATTTATCCCAGAGAAGTATTGTCCTGGCTCTGATTGCCGGAGGATTACAGTTTATCCAGGCCAAAATGATTACTCCTAAAAAAGATACTAATCAGAAGAAATCAGGCGGATTTGATTTTACTTCGGTTATGGGTCAGCAGATGGTCTATTTCATGCCGGTTATAACTATCTTTATTGCTTTGAATCTACCGGCCGCTCTCCCTCTCTACTGGATAGTTATCACTTTATTCGGTATAGTTCAACAATATTACACTAAAGTTAATTCCGGAGGGGTAAAACAAGAACATGGGAAATAAAGAGGTTATTAAGGATATAATCAGTCAAATACTAAAAAAGATGAATTTTGAGGGTGATGTTTTTATTGAAGACAGTGATAAAGATGAGATTAGTGCTAATATCCAGACCAAAGAAGCTAGTTTCTTAATTGGCCAGTCAGGAGTTAATTTAGATGCTCTTCAGCATGTTGCCAGGGTTTTAGCTAACAAGAAAAGCGAAACACCAATCCAATTTGTTCTGGATGTTAATAGTTACAAAAAACAGAGAACAGACGCCTTAAAGGAATTGGCTAAAAATGTGGCTGAGCAGACCCTAACCGAAAGGGTAGCAATCACACTCCGGCCAATGTCGGCTTATGAAAGAAGAGTTGTTCATTTGGCTTTATTTGAACATCCCCAAATTAAAACAGAAAGTATTGGCGAAGACCCGGAGAGAAGAGTTGTTGTTAAACCTATTAAATAATGTTGGTTAATGGTAAAAAAATTATTGGCAGTAAGGTTTTTACCCGAAGCGGCTATTATTTAGGCAGGGTTATTGATTTCAAGATGGATACTCTTTCGCAGAATATTGCCGAATACTATGTTTTAAGGGGATTTTTTAATTTATTCAAGAGGCCTCTAATTATTAAATCCAGTCAGGTGATTGAAATAAAGAAGAGGAAAATTATTGTTGAAGACACTTTTGTTTCAGCGCCGGGTATAGAGTATGCTAAATAGAAAAATTGCTATTAATTCTATTATTTCAGCTGGGGCTAGGATTTTAGGACTAGCCCTTTCTTTAATTATTATTGGTTTTATTAGCCGGTATTTAGGTCAGGCTGGTTTTGGTTATTACGCTACTGTCCTGGCTTTTTTGTTTTTCTTTACGGTTTTATCTGATTTAGGCCTTTATTCAATTTGTTTAAGGGAAATTTCAAGGCCGGGAGCAGATGAAAAGAAAATAGTCAGCAATGCTTTTACCTTAAGGCTTCTAATTGGCTTAATTGTTTTTGCTCTAGCTCCAATTGTAGTTTTATTTTTTCCTTATCCAAGCGAGATTAAATCAGGGGTTTTAATTGGCGCAATTGGCTTCTGGTTTTTATCCAACCAGCAGGTTTTAATTGGAATTTTCCAGAAATACCTAAAAATGGAAAAAGTTGCTCTGGCTGAATTGACTGGCAAACTAATCCAGTTGTCTTTAGTTGCCTTTTTTGTCTGGCAGGAAAAAAGTTTTCTTTTCATTATCAGCGCCGTTATTTTCGGGGCTTTGACTAATTTCGGTCTGGTCTTTTTGTTTTCCCGCCAATATGTTCGGATTTCTCTTCAATTTGATTTTGGTTTCTGGAAAAAATTACTCAGAAAATCACTTCCTTTGGGCTTGGCTATTGTTTTCACAATGGTCTATTTCAAACTTGATACAATTATGCTTTCTTTAATGAAGCCGGCTGAAGATGTCGGGATTTATAATTTGGGGTATAAGTTTCTGGAAAGTATTCTTTTTTATCCGGCGATGTTTGTTGGTTTGGTCATGCCTCTTTTATCAAAATATGCTTTTTCAGCCAGGGAGAAATTTAGAAAAATTAGCCAGGAAACATTAAATGTTCTTTTGGTTTTTGCTCTTCCTTTGATTGTCGGAACTTTCTTTTTATCTGATAGGATTGTTGTTTTAATTGCCGGCCAGGATTTTATTCTTTCAGCCGGAGTTTTGAATATCCTAATTTTTGCTACCGGAATAATCTTTTTAGGGGTTTTGTTTTCTAATATGATCATATCTCTGGAAAAACAAAAAACCCTGGCATATATTTATGCTTTCGGGGCCTTGTTTAATTTAATAGCCAATCTTATCTTTATTCCCAAATATTCCTATACCGGTGCTGCCTGGACAACTTTTCTGACTGAATTAGCGGTAACTCTTTTAATGGTTTTTATTCTTTTCCGTGTTTTGAAAACTTTTCTTTCTTTTAAGCCGGTTTTGAAATATGCTTTGGCGGCTTTGGTTATGGCTCTTTTCCTTTTTTATCTATCCAGCCTTCCCTTATTCCTTCTAATCCTTCTGGCTGTCCTCGTCTATTTTGCTTCCCTTTATCTCTTTGGCGGTATTTCAGCTAAAGAGGTTTTGATTTTGGTAAAAAAATAGAATTTTTATTTCTTTTTATGTCATCCTGAGGGCGAAGCCCGAAGGATCTGTTAAATAGATTCTTCGCTTCGCTCAGAATGACAAGCATATCGTGTATAGATGGCTTTTGCCCTTAATTCTCTATCTTCCTTTTCAGGTTGCTCTTAATCCACCGGGTGGTTTTGACCTGGCTTCAATCAGGGTCTTTATTCTAATTTTTTTTCTCTTCTGGCTAGTTAAGAAAAAATTAAAGATATCTTTTTCTTTTAATAATCTTCAGGTTTTGGGCCTATTTTTTTTCCTGATTCTGGCTGGAATTTCTCTTCTTGGCGCTCAGAATATTTCCTGGGGATTAAGGAA
>CAZQMX010000003.1:0-213 GCA_964594965.1 uncultured Candidatus Saccharibacteria bacterium
TTGGACTTATTCTGATCCGGAAGGCGATGAAGAAGAGCGTTTCCAATTTCAGGTTGACAACAACAGTGATTTTAGTTCTCCTGAAGTTGACCGGGATTATGAAGACCTTTCCAATCCAAGCCCGACAACTAATAGTCAAACAGTATCAGTTGTTGAATCGCCCGGTTCAGACCAGATTGGCTACAACACCACTTATTACTGGCGGGTAAAGGT
>CAZQMX010000003.1:223-49005 GCA_964594965.1 uncultured Candidatus Saccharibacteria bacterium
ATACAGCGCTGATTCTGGCTGGGTCAATGGTTCGTCTTTTACAACCGAAACCCATCGCTATCCGACAATTAGTTTCTCTTGGGATCCAACTGAGCCCAACCAAGACGAAGATGTTGATTTTACCGATGAATCAACGGTCTATGGCGGAGCAACCAAATCAAGCTGGGCTTGGACTTTTGAAGATGGTAACCCATCCAGTTCTACCGACCAGAATCCAACTATTCAGTTTACCAATGGCGGCCAGAAAGATGTTGTTTTAAGCGTAACTGATTCAAGTGGATTCACCTGTGATAATTCAGCTAGCCCCGAAGTTATTGATATTGAGTTTCCTATTCCGGACTGGAGAGAGGTTTTACCCTAATTAATTAAACCAGATTGAGATATTCACAAACGCTTCATTGGAAGCGTTTTTTGTTTGTGATATAATAGGGTAATGGTTAATTTTCTAAGAAAAAGAAAACAAGCCGGTTTTAGTTTAACCGAGCTTTTAGTCGTGATGTTTATTATCGGCCTGCTTTCTTCTCTTGTCCTGATTAATTACCGGAGCAATCAGAATAAGCATGCTCTTTCCCAGTCTACCCAGAAACTGGTTTCTGACATCAAAAAGGCGCAGAATATGGCTCTGAGCGGGACAGATATTGTCGGGAACTATTACGGTTACGGCGTTTATCTGGTTGATAACGCCACTTCTTATTTAATCTACGGCGATATTAATAATAATTCGAGTTACCAGGTCGGCGATACGATTATTGAGACAATTAATTTAAACGAGAAAATTAGGATTAAAGAAACCGCTCCTTTATCAACTGAAATCGATATCTTTTTCAGGCCGCCCAATCCAATCACCTATATTGATGGCAGTAATTTGGCTGGTAAAAATGCTACTGTTACCCTTGAAATTATTGATACTTCGAATACTAAGATAGTCACTATTAGTACGGCCGGGGTTGTCCAGGTCGGCTCTCTGCCTTCAATTCCCAATATCCCGCCGGTAGCAGATATTGATGCTGATCCTTTGAGCGGCGATGTGCCCTTAGAAGTTGATTTTGACGCTTCGGGTTCATATGATTTGGATGGAGAAATTGTCAGTTACGAGTGGGATTTTGGCGACGGTGATGATGATACCGGCGAGACGACCAATCATACCTATGATGAAGCCGGTGATTATCTGGTCACTTTAGTTGTGACGGATGATAACAGTGACACAGATAATGATACGGTTAGTATAAGTGTTTCCGAGAGTAACTATTTCGGTGATGGCTTAGACGGAGATGTTACTATTAGTGCTAATACTTCTCTGGAAGTTCAGAATAAGGATGGTTCCTATGATGGCGATATGGTCGTTATGAATTACAATAATCTGACTATTGATGCTGGAGTGACTTTAACCACTGATCAGCCTGGCCGAGGTCTTTTAATCTATGTCAGAGAGAATGCTACGATTAACGGAACTCTTTCCATGACAGCCAAGGGTGGTTATTCAGACCCAACAACCGGAAAGGGCGCGGGCAATTCGCCGTCTGACGATTCGGCAGTCTCGGTTACAGGATTAAGATACCCGGCCTTCGTCTCCGGAGAAACAGATACTTTGTCTTCAGCTGATTTTGCCGGAACAGGCAATGCTTCAGTGGCGGCAGTTTCCAGTCAGCCTGGTATTAGCGGCGATGGCAAGATATTTACCGTTCAAAGAGAAGGGGCTGCTGGTGGCAATGGTGGCGATGCTCCTAATCCGCCTACCGAGCAATATGGCCAGACAGGGTATAACGGTAGCGCTGGTCAGTCTGGCGGTGGCGCTGGGGGTAATGCTCGGACTAATCCGCCCGCTGGAGCGGCTTCTGGCGGAGATGGTACTGCCGGAACATGTTTTTCCGGCGGTTCGGGAGGCGGCGGAGCTGCCAGAGATAGCGGTGGTGGCACGGTTTCAGCCGGATCATCCTCTGTTTATGGAGGGCGAGGTGGAAACGGCGCAGGATTTAATTGTAGTTATCAGGGTTGTGGCGGAGTTGGTAATCCAGGAGGTTCTAATGGTGGTTGTAGTGGTAGCGCTCCCAGTGGCACCGGAGGACTCTTGATACTGATTGTCGGCGGAGATTTGAGCGGTACAGGCAATATTCATGCAAAGGGTACGGCAGGAGCCTATGTTAACTGGAACTGGGTTATGGGAGCCGGTGGTGGTTCAGGCGGCGGCAATATCATTATTCTTTACGGCGGAACCAACAGCCAAAGTTGGGATATTAGCGCCGATGGTGTTGCTAATAGCGGTACTTCGCAAAGAGGTGGTCATGGTTCTGTCCAGGGTCCAACGCAAATCAATCCTTAATTAAGTATATAAATGAAAAAAAACGAAAACGGATTTAGTTTTATTGGAGTGATTATAGCCCTGACAATTACTTCGGTTTCTATCGTTGCTATTTTAGCTTTGATTAACACTTCTTTAAAAGCTGGCAATAAAGGGAAAATGAGTTTAATGGCGGCTGGCTTGGCCCAGGAAGGAATAGAACTAATCAGAGATATGAGAAAATCAGAAGCTGACTGGGATGATTGGTATAGTTCGGTTTCAAGCGGTGACTACCTGGTTCAGCATGACAACGGCTCACTTTTATCTTTTTCCGAGACACCTTTGAAACTAGACAGCAATACCGGACTTTATCAATACGATAACGGTACCAATTCTTCCTTTTACCGCAAAGTGACTTTAACCAAGGTTTCAGCCAATGAAATCAAGGTTCTTATTGAAGTTAAATGGTTGTTTCAGGAAAGTTGGCAATATTTAACTGCTGAAAATAGGCTATGGAATTGGAAATGACCATTTTGTAACAAAATGGTCATCCTGAGTGAAATCGAAGGATCTAAAATAAATGAAATTAAAAAACAAAAAAGAAAGAGGAGTCGGCCTGGTTGAAATGCTGGTTGCTATGGTTGTTTTTGGCTTGATTATGATAACTTTAGGCAATGTCGTTTTTTCTGTTGTTAAGGCCCAGCGGAGGACTTTTGCTTATCAAAATACCCAGGAAACGAGCCGGTTTCTTTTGGAAATGATGGCCAAAGAAATTAGGACCAGCATTATTAACACCAGCGAGGGAAGCGGTCTGACTGTTTTAAACATTACCAATGCTGATAGCGAAACCCTTGATTACCAGTTTGATAATACCAACAAACGGCTTTTAAGGGATTACCGGGTTGTCAGTTCGGATGATATTGAGTTGACCGGATATTTTTATGTTCAGGAATATGCTTCTCCGGCCAGAAAAGTAGTTACGATTACGATGAAAATAGAGGCAACCGGAAATAAGTCGGAAGAGGTGACAATAATTAATTTACAAAATACTGTTGCTCCCCGGAGTTATTAAAAAATGACACAAAAAGGCGCCGCCACAATTGTTTTAACCATCGTGATTCTAAATACAGTTTTTCTCATTAGTTTGGGAATTAGCGCTTTAATGATTTCCCAAATTAAGACCACTCGCCAGGCAGGTACTTCGGTTGTTGCTTTTTACGCAGCTGACGCCGGGGCGGAAAAGTGCCTTTACGAAGTTAGGAAAAACGGAGCCAGTAGCTGTCCTTACACTGACGTTTCTCTTGATTTTAATTCAAATGCCACCTATACTACTTCCTATGATGATTCTCATACGATTACCTCGGTAGGCGAATTTGGAGGCGCCAGCCGGAAAATAGAGGTAACCTGGTAAATATTGACATTTATCGTTTAAGCAGCCATAATCAAACCCTATGTTTAAATTAAAAGGTAAGGTTACGAACATTCTCCTAATTCTGGTAATTGGCGGTCTGGGAGGCCTTTTGGCTGATAATCTTCTTTTGCCTTATCTGGCAACTGTTCCGCCTTTTTCAAAAATTGAATTTTTCCGCCATGCCGGCAATGGAACAACCATTATTAATCCGACCGAGAAAATTATTATCACTGAAAATACTGCTCTAGAAGAAGCGATTGATAAAATTAATCCCTGCCTGGTCACGGTTCAATCTTATCAGAACAAAATTTTAATTAACCAAGGTACCGGCTTTATTATCACCAGCGACGGCTTAATTATTACCGCCGCTGATTTAATTTCTTCCAGAACAGACAATTACTGGATTATTAAAGGCGGAGACTATTTATCTGCCCAGATGATTAAAAGGGATTTGGAGAATAACCTGGCTCTTCTTAGAATAGAACAGGATAATTTGCCGGTAGTTTCATTGGTTGAACCAGAAGACCTTCGTCTTGGACAAAGGGTTGTCCTGGCCGGAGTTAAATTGGGAAAAGATGAACTAGACCATTTTATTAGCTTGGGAACAATCAGGAGCATTAGTAATTCGACCTTGAAACTGAACTTAATTGAAGAAGAAACCTTGGCTAATGGCGGCCCTTTAATTAATATTAAGGGAGAAGTTATTGGTCTTAATCTGATTGGTTCAAGGGGTTTAACCGAAACAATTCCATCCAGCATCATCAAGGATTTTATTAATATTAATTAATAGTTTTTTAAGTGAATAGTTTGACCGAGGAGGGCCGAATTCGGCCCTTTATATATATTAGGTTCTTTTAAAAATTTAATCGTGGGAGGAGGTGAGAGAGATGAGAAGAGTTATTATCCAGAATATTCCTAATTCTATAACCGTTATAGGGGGAATAGCGGCTATAGGCCTTAATATTCTTTTGTGGTTTAAGATTTGTCCGTCCAGTAACCCCAATATTTTCTACTTAGTCCTTTTTGTTTGGTCAACTGACCTGGTTGACGGATTTGCTGCCTGTATTCTCAATGCTAAATCCCGCCTAGGCGCCTTTCTTGATGCAGTAAAGGATAAGTTCTTTGATATAACAATGTTTGCCTTTGTTTTCAAAGAACTTTGGGTTCAGGGGATAAACGAAATCCGTCCCTTGATTATTCTAATCCTGATTGGTGAAGGTATCTTGATAGGGATTAATCTTTTCAGCCGCCATAAAAAGGTTAATATTTCAGTTCATCCAACCGGCAAATTAAAAGCAACTTTTTATTTCACCAGTATTGGATCATGGTTTTATGCCCAGTCGCATGAAATCCTTAACCTCTATTTCATTAAGATCCCGACCACTGATTTCCCCAGAATTATATTTTTCATGCTTATCCTTGGACTAATTTTTGCAATTTTAAGCATTTGGGTCTACATCCGGTGCTATCGGCTCAAAAAAGAGCGAGAGGGGGAATTAAAATAAACTACCGGTATCAATGATTACGATGCCGGTAGTTTCGCTTTTCCCCTTGACAAATTCATCTCCCAGCGCTATACAAAACAAAAGAGGGAAGTACCATAAAATTCTAATAATACAGACAAAGGAGGGCGTGGAAATGAAAAAGGCAATGAGTATCTTAGTTGCTCTGTCTATGACAATGGCAATCGTTTCTGTTGCCTGGAGCGAAGGTGATGAGTTCATCAATCTAACGCAAATCATCGACCTGCTGGAAAAATGGAAAAAAATCGGTAATTTTTCCTATCCAAAACCGGAGGCTCCGCTGTTCAGTGTTCTCAAGCGCCAGAACCCGGAAAACAAAATGGAAAAAGCTTTTGTGGTATATGTTTTCCACAGTCCTAATTGGGATTTCTATATTCATTCATTTCACAGGGTCTACTACAAGGAAAAGGGGAAATCTTTTCTGGAAAGCTATTATCCGTCTGATTCCCCAGTGATTTTTTCCAAGTTTCATTTCTACGAAAACCGTAAAGATAAAAATTGCGGCAAATGTCACAATGTTCCAATTGGGCCGGATTCCCCATCCGACGAGGAGCCAGAATCAGAAAGTCCTATTACGCCCGTTTCCAAGCCGCCACCCGGACAGGCTCTAAGTATGGCCTGTTTTAGTTCACATTTCAAATAGTTTTTTACAACGGAGGCAATAATGGAGGTTATACTGAATCTGAACCGCGGGGCTAGTTACAGACGAGCCCTTTTTGGTTGGAATAAAAAAACCCGTTCAATCATTGGTCAATCAAACCCTTGACAAAAATTCTCCATTTGCTATACTTGTATTAACTTTGAAAATTACAAAACCTATAACTAGATCCCGAGATACTCGGGGTTGGGTCTAGTTTATTCATATCGTTATGAAAGGGTGGTTCTTGCGTCAGTGAGAGCCCGGCTTCCTCCGTAATCATAGGATAACTGATGTCGTCCCGCCAAGGCGGGAGACTGAGTCGGTAAGTGGTTTTGAATCCGTTTTACTGACGGATTTTTCCGTTTATATGGGTTCAAAACAAAAAAGGTGGTACCACGGGAAGACCTCTCGTCCTTTTGTCCAAGCTTTGCTTAGACCAAAAGATGAGAGGTTTTTTTTATTAATCTCTTAATAGTTCCTTAACCTAGGACAAAATAAATGATTTCCAGAAAGGAGGATTTGCCATGGTAATAGAGTTGGCAGTCGCACAAGACCGCGAACAAGTTGGTGGAAAAGCAAAACGATTATCTTCTTTGATTGGAGCAGGACTTCTGGTGAAAAAAGGAGTGGTTATAACTACCAGTGAGATAGAAAACATCCTTGCCACTGGCCGAGTATCGCAAAAGATGCTCGACAAGACTGGTGAGATATTGAAATTTCTAGTAGCCGTTCGGAGTTCTGCCGTCGGCGAAGACGGCGCGCTAACTTGGGCTGGCCAGTTCAAAACACGCCTCTCGGTATCCTTTGATGCCATAGAAGAAGCAATTCTAGAGTGTGCCAGCGCGGTAAGCAGCGATGCAGTTAGTGCGTATGCCCAATCGCACGGAGTCGCACGGCCAAAACTTGCTCTTATAATACAAGAGATGGTGAATGCCGAGGTTGCCGGGGTGCTCTTTACGAAACATCCCATTAACGGTCATGCCGTGGTTATCGAAGCCATTGAAGGCGTAGGAGAATTTCTTGTCTCTGGTCAACGAGAACCGTGCAGATTGTATGTAAATCCCGTTTCTCGTGAGGTTGTGAAGGCTGAGGGGGCGAGTATTCCGGTTCTCGGACAGGCCCAGATTGATGAGTTGTGTCGACTTGGCAAACTCGCCAAAAAAATCTTCGGTAAAGACCAAGATATAGAGTGGGCCATAGAGCGCAACACAGGAACGATATTCCTGCTTCAAAGTAGGGATATTACAACACTTAACAGAAAGGGGGAGCAGATGAACATAATCGGTACCGTAAGAAACGTGTTGGATTACGAGACTAGTAGGTTACGACATCTCGGTGTCAATGTCACGAAAGATGTGCTAAGCGACCAGAATATTGCGGAATTATTAACGCCACATCCATGTCAAATGGCATTCGGGCTGTTTACATATCTCTTTGCGCATGGCGAAGGTGCAATTCGTATTGCCCGCAATGAGATGTCGTACGACATCGGTTCTGAGCTTGATATTGGTTTCTTCCATCTGGTCGGTGGACAACCTCGGTGCAGTATCGTTCATGATGCGCTAACGTACCGTGTCCGAGGAGTTCCACTTCCAGATTACGCTCAAATGATCCAGTATTATCTCGATCGCATAGAGCAAGATTCGACTCTTGCGAACTACCCAGAAGTGGTTCTCTACGACCAGAACCCGTCCGAGAAATTCCTTGTGAGGTTATTTGGTAAGCGCAAAGCTCGACAGTACCGTCAAGCCTACAATCAATTCTTTGGGAAATTTCGAGAGATTGAAACGACACTCTGGTCTTCGTGCCGCCGCGATTTTCTCAGGAGTTGGCGAGCACGAACCCAAAGGCAGAGCAAGATAAGCTTTCTGAAAATCCCAGATCTTTGTAAACGGTATGGGGTTGTCGCGAATCTTCTTCGTACCGAGGCTTGCTGCATGTTTGTAAAGGTGGCGCGGCTTGGTTTTTTTGCCTACGCTCACCTTCGTAATTTGCTCGACGATCTTTTCGGACAAGAAGAGGGAAGACGATACTTAGATATCCTGACGAGCGGAATTCCTCTTGCCGACAATCCAAATCTTAGATTTAGCGTCGAGTTGGCAAAGATAAGAAACGGCGAGACGTCTGAACAAAAAGTTATCGAAGAATTTGGACATCTTGCCATGCATGAGCTGGAAATCTCGGTCCCGCGGTACAGAGAGAACCCAGAAATAATTCGCGTTTTGGCACAACGCATAGCTGATAATCCACAACAAGCGATGGAAGAAAGCGTGATGCGAAGCCGCCAACTCAAGGCTGAGCTACTCGCAAAGGCGGGAGCACAAAGTGAAACGTTAGATTATGCAATCCGTATGGCTCGGGAGTATCTGCCCTTGCGCGAACTCGTAAAATTTGAGTATCTGCGAGGATATGATCTCTTGAGACAGATTGCGCTTCGCATCGAGCGCTTGCTTAAGTGGGAAGAGGGTTCTGTCTTTCACCTGGATCCGCAGGAAATCTTCGCGTCTAATCAGGATCTTCGCGGTTTTGCTGAGATTGTCGCAAGGCGCGTCGAAGAACACGAAGCAAACCAAAATCTAATGATTCCGTCCGTCATCTTTTCGGACCACCTAGAGGAAATGGGCCAAGCTCATAGAGTAGAAAACGGAAAGGTGTTTCGTGGTATTGGAGTTACAGATGTAATTACGGAAGGTAAGGTGGTTGTCGTGCATTCGTCAGATGACAGAGGGGCGATCGCGCGATTATGCGCAGGGTCAATTCTTGTTACGGTTACAACCGATCCTGCATGGAGTCCAATGCTCTCCGTAGTGGGAGCAACAGGAGGACTGGTCACTGAAGTGGGGGGACTCCTTGCACATGGAGCAATCTATGCGCGTGAGATCGGCATGGCGGCGGTGCTAAACATCCCCGGTATTACAAAAGTTCTCCGTACCGGGATACGCGTCCGTGTCAATGGACGCGAGGGAAATGTCGAGATACTCGACTAAACCAGAGGGGGCTTCCACTGGAATGCCCCCTCATTTGTTAAATTCTTGATTTTAAGTAACACAATAATTATATGTCAAAAGATTATTCGTTATTTTTCATTCGTCATGGCAAACTACTTTTGCCGTATAAAGATCATAACGAGATGCCGCTTTCAGTGCTCGCTGATTTAGCGTCCTCAAAATTAAACCCGCCCATTGATTCAAAATTTGCTACTGAATATATTCCTAGATTAGCTAATAAAATACCTTTAGCAAGTGTGAAAAAAATATACGCTAGTCCTTCGCAACGATGCCAAAATACAGCACAGCTTATCGGCCAATTCATCTTAAAAAGTTATAACAAGAATATCCATATTGTTATTCTTCCAGGGTTAAAGGAAATTCATTTTGACTTATTGAAGCTATGTGCGCACAGCGGCGCATCCCAATTAAACATTGAATCTGTAAACAATGCTGTATTTAAGGCTATGGTTAATGGAAGCGAATACTGCGAATCTGCTGGAAATGCATACCAAAAAATCAACGAACTCCTTGACTCAGATATTGCTGCGGAATCAAGTTTGTTCATTACCCACGATTTTTTAATGAGAGTTATTGAGATTTATATCGGGCATGGTGGAGCTTCTCGTCATACAATTACTTACGATGAACTACAGAATACACAACGAAACTTGTATCTTCATGGCTTTGCTACTGATTTTGCGCTTGAAGCTTTTCTCTCCTTTTGAAATTAGTAGTTGAGAACAGATGAATTTGCTGAAGTGGAGTACCGCGAGCGAAGTAAACGGTAATCCTCGTCTTTTCAGGAATTCTTGATAAAACAAGTTCGAGCTTGATTCTTGATTGTATAGATGTACCCCAAATCATTACTTAAACCAATAAAAATCTTGTTGACAGAATCATATTTTTGTATTAGGATGCTACACGAAGTGAAATCCTTAAATAAATATACACAAAAATCTTTAGGTATTGGCCTGACTTCAAAATGCAATTTAGATTGCCCGCATTGTTATTCAAAAAATTTAACGAAAAAGACTATCTCATTAAAGACTGTCAGAAGTATAGTCAAAAAATTTCCTAATTTAAAAAAAGTTAATTTCGGAACGGGCGAAAGCATCTTAAATCCGGAATTGCCAGAGATAATCGATTTTTTTCACTCTAAGAATATAAAGATAGCTTTGACCTCCAACGGCATTACAGTTGATAAACTGTCTGACGAGTACCTTTTAAAAATTAATGAAGTAGATATATCTATTGATTTTCCTAATAGAAGGGATCATGATTCCTGGAGAAAAAAAGAAGGTGTTTTTGATGTCGCGATTGGGGCAATTGAAAGATGTAAAAAATTAGGAGTGGAGGTTTCAATTGCCGCGACTCTGATGAACATAAATCACTCTGTTTTTAGAGGTTTTAAGAAAATACTGGATAAATACAACATATATCTTAGAGTTAATTTATACAAACCAGTTAATTCTAATGAGTATAGTTTGAGTTATGACCAATTCTGGAAAGCTATTGGAATTATCGCCGATAATTTTACTCTGGTTTCAAATTCTGAACCGATTATTTCCCTGACATCTCCCTTATCCGTTGATGTCTGTGGTTCTCCTTGTGGAGACTCGGTGCGCCTACATCCGGATCTAAGCATCAGTCCTTGTGTCTATGTTGACGGCAACAAGGTTTCTGTAGAAAAGTTTAACAAATTAAAAAAGATTATTCCGGATTTTTGCACGAGTTGTAAATTTTTGGAAAAATGTCAGGGCGGATGTATGAGTAGAAGAATTCTTGAAGACAGAATATATAAACCAGATAGTTATTGTCCTATTTACAAAGAGAATAAAGCACCGGATATAGAGTTTGGAAAAGTTGAAAAGAAGAATTTTATCCATAGCAATTATTTGTGTACCTTTATTTTAAAATAATGAAATCCAGAGGGAGGTGAATTATGGTTAGTAGATTAGTGGGAATTGTTGGTCCTTCTGGTGTTGGGAAGACCACTATAATTTCCGATCTGGTTGATGTGAAAAAAAAGTTTGAAAGAATACTTTTCTTTACAACTAGGACAAAAAGGCAATATGAAATTAACGGCAGAGATTACTGGTTTGTTTCCAACTGTGAGATGGACAGACTATTGGCGGATGACTTAGGCATGAGAGAAAGCTTGGTCGAATTCAACGGCAATCGTT
Organism: uncultured Candidatus Saccharibacteria bacterium; assembly: GCA_964594965.1. Lineage (GTDB taxonomy): Bacteria > Patescibacteriota > Minisyncoccia > Portnoybacterales > UBA2143 > CAZQMX01. The sequence goes on from CAZQMX010000003.1 coordinate 11,249, forward strand.
TTGCCATGAGTTATTTCCAAGTCGATCTTTTTCTCAAATCTAATAAGATAGCATTGCTGGAAGTTTACATCACTAGAATACCCGATCTTAAGAAGAGATATGGAGATAGTTTTCTGGCTTTCTTTCTTTCGCCGCAAACAATTGACACCCTGTGTAAAAGACTAAGAAACTATCGAGCCCACAAAGAAGATTTTGTTGGGGAAAGAATGAAACAAACCAGAGAAGAATTGGATTCGTTCACCAATAGTTTTAAAGATTTTTTTGACGGATCTATTATTTTAAACTCGCATTTGGAAATGGCCAGTAGGCAGGTTGAAAAAGCCATTCTGGAATGCGTAAACAGGTCAAAGACCTAGAAGGGTGACAATCAAATTAATGATTGTCACCCTTCAATTAAAATTTATGTATTCAGATAAAAGAAAACTGAAGAATTCTAATTATTCTTTTCTGTTTAACGATGGAAAGGAAAATTATGCCCTTTATCATTCTTTGAGTTGTAATGTTATCTACGGGGGTAAATTATTAAAAAAGATTTTTACCCATTTTCTGGATTACAGTGCTTATAAAGATCTTTTGGTAAAAAATAAGCGGTCGAAGGAGTTGTTTGAAGCTTTGTGTAAACACGGTTTTATTCTTGAAAACGGTTCGAAAGATGAAAATACATTTAATGATTTGCGGCAAGAGACAAGAAAAAAGTTCTTTATAAAAACTCTTTATCTGAGTATAACCTACAAATGTAACTTCAGGTGTAAATACTGTATTAGTAATAATTCTGTGGCTTTGGACAAAAACAAGAGTATTTTATCTATAAGCATGACAGAAAAAGTTGCCAAAGCGGCAGCCGATTTTTATTTAAAAAAAGTCAGAGAAGATGGGGATAAAGAAGTTGTTTTTTACGGAGGCGAGCCACTGTTAAATTTCAAGGTCATAAAATTTCTGGTTGAGTACATAAATAAAAAAGAACAGTCCAGAATTTTGAGAAACAAAAGATATAAAAAAAGCAGATATATTCTGTGCACAAACGGCACGCTGATAAACAATAAAATAGCTTTGTTCTTAAAGGAAAAAAACATTTATCCAACAGTCACCTTTGACGGCGATAAAGATACGCATAATAAAGTTAGGATATGTGCTAATAAAAAAGGTACCTATAGAGATGTTTTAAAGTCATATAAGATATTGGAAAAATTTGATTTTCCAATAGGCGTGACCTTAACTTTGGGTAAACACAATATTAACCAGTTGCCAGGTTTTGTTAAGTTGTTCGCTCAAAAGCTTAATCCTTTTACCATGGCAACAAATATCATGGTTGATTACGATGGAGGCGGAAATGAGTATGTTTGCAATGGAAATATATTGGCCGATAATTTAATAAAAGCCTTTAAGGTTGCGCGCGGGGAAGGATTATATTTGGTTAAATACATTATGGACAATAGAGTAAAGCCGTTTGTCCAAAAAGATCCGCGATTAAAAGGTTGTACGGGGACAGGTTCGCGCATTATGGTCCTGCCGGACGGTTCGTTGTCGGCTTGTATGGTCTATGCAAAGAGTTCAAAAACAAAACTAGAGGATAATCCCAATCTGGAAGATTTTATTCCTAATGGAATTAAATACTACTCTCCCTTTTTTAAGAACGAATGTAAATCTTGTTTTGCGATTTCCTGTTGCGGTGGTGGATGTCCCAAAAACGCAGAAATTAAACACGGTACTTTTTTTAGTCTGGATAATGATTATTGCTTACAAAGTAAAAAGTTTTTGGAATGGTTAATTTGGGACTTATTTAATTTATTGGATAAACCTCATTGGTCTAGCGAGAGTTTTCTAATTCCCAATGATCAAGACCGCAGAAAGATTTATGGAAAGATAAAGGTGTTTGAGAATCCGTTGGATTTCCAATATACTCCCAATATTGAATGTAATGAAAAAAAATATAGTAAAAATTAAAAAGAGATTATCAAGATACGTTAAAATCTTTGATTTCAAGGACAGCCTTTGTTTTTTTAACTGTTTGTCTCTGAATAAAGCCTATGTTTCAAAGCAGGCGGACTTAAATAGTGACAGGATTCTAAAATTATTTGAGAAAAATAACCTTCTGAAAGGGTTTGACTTAAAGGCCAAGAGGTTTATTAAAAAGCGTGGCAGAGAATTTCAAACAATTATACCTAGTTATTTCAGAAGCATGTAATTTTAGTTGTAAGTATTGTCGACAGGTTACACACGGTCTAATAAGGCAGAATGCCATGAAAAGCGGGGAAGCAATAGAAATTATAGATGATTTTTTTGAACGAGCAAAAAATAGGCCGAAAGGGATAGTTTTTTATGGTGGCGAACCATTATTAAATAAAAAGGTTCTTTTGGATTCGGTCAAGCACATTAGGATGAAAGGAAGCAAGTTAAAACCTAAGAGCCCTATTGATTTAACTGTTATAACTAATGGTACTGGAATAGACAAGAAATCGGCGAAAATTTTGAGCGAAAACGATGTTTATATTATAATCTCGATGGACGGGAGGAAGAAAGAACACGATAAACTAAGGGTTTATAAAAACGGTAGAGGGACGTTTAACGATGTCTTAAGGGGGTATAAAGTATATAAATCTGCCGGTTGCAAAGTTGGTATTTCTTGCACCATTGGAAGTCATAATTATAGAAGCCTTTTGTCGCTGTTTAATTATTTTGCTAAAGACCTTAGACCGATAAATGTCGGTATTAATTTGCCGCATGATGATTATAATAATCCGTTAAATTCGAATATGGACTTCAAAAAATTTTGCCGGAATTTCTTTAAAATTTTCGAAAGGGCCGTTAAAGATAATTTATATATAGAGCACATTATGAGAAAATTGAGATTACTCTTTAGAGAGGAAATAAAGGTAAATGATTGCCCTGCTTGTGGTGGAAGGTTGGTCGCTTTGCCTGGTAAAAAGCTGGGTGTTTGCGAAGGCGCTATTGGTATGGATAATTTCTTTTTTAAAAATATTGACAAGGTCGCCAGAATGTCATCGGACTGGTATTTAACCTCGCCGTTGTTTGATAAAAGGTGCGACAATTGTTTGTCTGTCGGTTTGTGTGGTGGCGGTTGTCCTTTCGATGGTTATCTACAGACAAAAAAGGTAGGTCATAAAGATAAAAGGAGATGTTCTTTTGTTAAAATGATAGTAAAATGGGGATTATATAATTTTTATCTATTAAACAAAAAAAAGATCAAAAATAAGAAGGTCTTTATTCCATCTATTAAAGAACAAAATATCTTTTTAAAGGAACTTAAGGCCACAAAAGGTAAACTGCCTCTGCGTAGTTCCGCGCGTTTTAGTAAAATAAGGGGTAAATTTTAAAAACATGAAAGCAGTTATTTTAGATATTCCAACAACCCAAGTTTTTACCACGCAGAGGTTTTTAAAGATTGCTAATAATCTTAAAATGTATCGTCTCTATGATCAGAAAATCAATCTGGAAGATAAGTTTAAGATAAAATTTTCCAAACCAAACAGTTATTGTCGGGGTCTGCTTTTTATAGCAGCCGTTTTAGAAGAGATCGGAGCTAAAGTTAGTTATTATAATTCCGATTATGATAAAAAACTTTGGAATAAATGTAAAAAAGAAATAAAAAGAGCAGATTTATTGTTGTCTTCCGCCAAGACTAATAATTACCCGGTTATACTGGAAAAGATAAAATTAGCCAAAAGAATTAATAGAGATATCAAAACAATAATTGGGGGTCCTCATCCGACGGCTTTACCAAGAGAGTGTTTAGAAGAAAAGGAAATTGACTTTGTAGTTTTAGGAGAAGGCGAGGAAACGATAAAAGAACTGGCTTTAAAGTTAATCAATAATCAGGGTGAATTCGAAGACATATTAGGCATAGGATTTAAAAAAGACGGTAAAGTTCAAGTAAACAAGTTAAGGCCGTTGATTTCAAATCTGGACGATTTACCGATGCCAGCCTATCATTTGCTACCCGGTGGCTTAAAGTCATATCATCCGTACATAGATACTTCTAGGGGTTGTATATATGGATGTAATTTTTGCAGTGGACCGGAATATTGGCGGAGAACCATTAGAACAAGGTCATTTAATAATTTCTATAAAGAGCTCAAACTGATTAAATCGTTGATTGGAAAATGTAATTTTTTACATATTTCCGATCCAATGTTTGGGGTAACAAGAAAACAATTTGATATTATTAATAACTTAAAAAGAAAGAGGCATAAACTGTATTTCTCCTGTGATGTAAAAGCTAACTATATTACAAAAGACCTGGTTAAAAAAACGGTAGATTCCGGAGTGATCTTATTCTCTATCGGGATAGAGTCGTTAGACGATTCGGTTCTGCTTTTGACAAATAAAAAATGTACATCAAAAGTGGAGATAGAAGCTTGTAGAATAATTAAGGAGTTCAGTGATGTTTTTCTTAAATCCTACTGGATAGTTGGTCTGCCTGGTGAAGACAAAAAATCTTTAAAACACAACAATGATCAGGTATATGATTTACTAGATTCGGGCATAGTTGATCAGGTTTGTAATCACATTCTAGTTCCTTATCCAGGAACAAATTTTTTTGGTAATAATAAAAAGTTTGGCATAGATATTCTGCACAGAGACTGGATTCATTACGAGGGTAGATCTTACCCACCGGTATATAGTCTCAAGGGCTTATCAAGCAATGAAATTTACAAAGCCTTTTTGCAGGCCGGTAAAAACGAACTGAAATATTATGAAAAAAAATATCCTGAATTATTAAATAAGGCTCAAGGTGACAGCAGGCAAAAGAAGATATCCTTCAGCAAATATAAAGGAAGATTAATTTAGAACTTTATGAAAAAGGATAATTATTCAATAATCGAAAAAGAGTTTTTAGCGAAAGGCAAGGACTATACCAAATTGTTTAAATCTGTCTGTTCTGTTGCAGAAGAGATTGGAATGGATAAAGCTTTAGAGTATTTAGAGGAATGTGTGATTCAGAAGAAAGTATTGTGGCTAGAGGAAAATTTAGGTAGAATCAAAAGAACAAAAAATCCTATAGATGATGTTCTTAAAATATTCTACGAAATTTATCTGGGGATTTCGTTTGGTCATAACGGTAAGGTTATTAGAAAAACCGATAAAGAGCTTGTGGTAAGGTGTTGGAACAAATGTCCTGTCTTGAATGCTTGTAATAAATTTGGTCTGGATACTAAAAAAATTTGCCGTCAAGCTTATCACAGATATGCCGAGGTCTTTCTTTCTAGAATCCATCCGAAATTAAAATTTCAGAGAAACTATAACCGTATTAGGCCTTATTCGTCTTTTTGCGAAGAAAAAATTATTCTTAAAAATTAGTTATTATAAACACATGACGACTAAAAATAAATTTACCGATTCAAAGGATTATTTAAACAAAGTAGTCAAGGTTAAAATTGACAGGCCTTTAAATTCTAAACACGATAAATTTAATATGATCTATAAAGCCAATTACGGGTTTGTCCCAGGCACCTTATCTCCAGACGGAGAAGAGTTAGATGTATATGTTCTTGGTGTAGATAAGCCAGTAAAGGAGTTTATTGGAAAGTGTATTGCAATAATTCACAGAACCAATGATAATGATGATAAACTGATAGTTGTTCCCGAAGGATTTGATATTTCGGATAAAGAAATCAGGGATCAAACTAATTTTCAGGAAAAATGGTTTAAATCAGTAATAATCAGAAAATGACGTTTTCTAACCGTTCGTTTAAAACTGCATAAAGATTAATTCTTGAGGAGGTGTTTATGACTGTTTCGGAGAAAAAGGTTGTTTTGGGTATAGACTTTGGAACATCCAATTCATCTGCCTCAATTAACATAGACGGCGAGGTAAAATTGGTGGATGTAGACAGATATAGTCTGTCGAACAAAAAAGTTCTTAGGTCTATTATTTATTTCGACAATGAGGAAAAGAGTTTTTTTGTGGGTCAAAGGGCGATTGAGACGTATATCGAAAACGACGCCTGGGGGAGATATATTCAGTCGATCAAGTCATTTTTGCCCGACAAGAGTTTTTCTCGCACCAAGATAGGAGGTAGGTATTATTCCTTAGACGATTTAATAGCCATTATTTTAAAGGAGATTAAAGGAGCTGGAGAAAGAGATGCCGGACAAAAAATTGAGAATGTTGTTCTTGGAAGACCGGTGTTTTTCTCTAAAGATCCGGATATAGACAAATTTGCAGAGAAAGGATTACTGTCAGCAGCGAGAAAGGCCGGATTTAAAAGCATTCCTTTACAGTTCGAGCCTATAGCAGCAGCGCTAGATTACGAAAGCAAACTTGACAGAGGCGATGAGAAAAATGTTTTAGTGGGTGATTTTGGCGGGGGTACTTCTGATTTCGCAATAGTAAAAGTTACTGGCGGAAAACAAAAAGAGAGACACGATTGTAAGTCGAATGTGTTATCAATCGATGGTGTCTATATCGGGGGGGACATCTTTGATTCTCAGATTATGTGGGAAAAGATAGCCGGGTATTTCGGGAAAGATGTTAGAGTAAAGGCATTGATGTCTGACTTTACTCTTGGTATGCCGTCGCCGATAATGAATAAGCTGCGTAGATGGCATCTGATTCCTTTGCTTCGAACACCAAGGACGCGCCGTTCTATTAGTGAGATTAAACACCAGGCTGACAGAAAAGATTTAGTCGAAAATCTGGAAAGGTTGGTCGATGACAACTATGGATATATGCTGTTTCAATCGATAGAAAAGGCAAAGTGCGAATTGTCGTCGAAAAAAGAAACAGATATATTTTTCAACGGAATTAATCTTTTCATTAACAAGCATATCACCAGACCGGAATTTGAAGAGATAATCTCAAGAGAACTGAAAGAAATTGATGATTGTGTCGTTTCGACTATACAAAAAGCGGGTCTTTCTCCGAAAGAGATAGATATTGTTTCTCTTACAGGAGGATCTTCTTTTATCCCGTGCATCAAGAGGATATTTGAAGAAAAGTTTGGCCAGGACAAGATAAACCAGACTGATGCTTTTACCAATGTGGCGTATGGTTTGGGTTTGTCTGTGTTACTAACATAACAAAAACACCGTTAAACAAGGAAAGAGGGGGTAGATTTTTCTGCTCCCTCTTAAAATTTTACTTCGTTTCCCAAAAGAATAAGGCCGTGTCAAAAGCACAGCCTTTTATAATTGTGGATAAGTTTTTAGGGGGATTTTGGGGTTCGGAGTAGAATTACTCGGGGTCGCTATAGCTACAATTTGGGAAAAGGAAAAAGGGCGGGACGCTGTCCAGCCCTATACGAGGTTAAAGTATTTTGCTTTAAGAAGCGAGAGCATCCCGGACCCTAGCTTCTTCCGAACCGGAGAATCCTTCTCCAGTGATAGCCATAATCAGAGTACCGGGGATGTCTTTCCATGTACTAATGTGCTTGTCCGGTAGGTCATCGAACCGAAGCAGAGATATCTCTTTTTTTGCTTCTTCGTTCATATCTGGGAAAAGCGTTGAAAGGACATCTTTCCTTTCCCGAGGACTCAACTTATCCCAACGTCTTCGAACGTGGTCTGATACGCTCATTTCGACCCTCCTTTTTTAAGGTTTGGTTAATCTTCAATGCCGAAATCATATAACATTTAGTTTAATTCGTCAATTTTTAGCCCATACTTTTCAAAAATATCAATATTGAACATCGATAGTTGGGTTGTTAATAAGTTTGTTTGTTTGGTTTAGGTTTTAGGGTAAAATAGGAACAGGAGGAATTTTTTATGTCTTTAAATATATCTTTCAAGAAGTATTTATTAATCAATGCAATTGGGTTTGGTTTGGGCGGGTTGCTTTGGGGGTGGATACTCTATCGCGAACTGCCGGATTTAGAATACCCTTTTCATTTTATGGCGATTATTGTGCTGGGACTTCTGGGCGGGATTTCCCTGGTCTGGCAGAATAAAAACATCAAACAAATCTCCAAATCAGTCCTAGCCGGATTTTTGGGGTATGGAATTGGGTTTGTGACAACGGGGGTTTTTAGTTATTTTTTATATCTTTATGGGGCTCTTATGTTAGTTCCTCTTGGGTATTTAGTAGAAATAGAGACCCTAAATAAGTATTTGAATCTAGAACCAAATATTGGAATAGGCGATTTTTGGTTGATATTCTTATTTATTGGAATTATTGTTGGCTTATTCTATTCCTTATTCTTGAAAGTAAAGAAATGGCCTTTAATTTGGCGAGGGGGAATTGGATTTGCTTTAGGGTCTTTAATAGGGCCGGTAATCGGCAATATTATTGGAAACGCTTTTAATTCTCTTCTGGTTAGTTATTTAATCACTTTTGCTGTTATCGGTGTAATCCTGGGCAAGTTTTTGGCCTGGGGAGTGTATAAAGGTAGGAATCAGGAATTATGAATTAGGAATAATGTTTAGAAGATATCTAAATTTAGTTTTTTTTATTCTGCCGGCTTTTTTATGGATTATAGCCGGCTTTTTTGTTTTTGCTGATGCCGCTAATTCCCCGCCGCCAGCCAGTAATTACGCGCCTAATTTATGGTTTGATTCAAGAGAGCAATATTTCCCAACTAATCCTCTGGATTTTTATTATGAGAATGGACAAGAAATTTCCGGTGAAATCGCTGTTTCAAAGTACAATCAGTTGTCTGTTCAGGACAAAATAAATAATTTAACTGTCTTGTATCATATTGAGGATGAGGGTAATCAATGGGTTTATCAATATTGGTTCTTTTATGTTTTTAACGATAATCACAGGGGTGTAAAAAATAAACATTATGGCGACTGGGAATCAGTTTTTGTTTTTGTTGATAAAAGCTCGGGCGGGATTAATAAAGTAATTGGCACCGCGCATCAAAGAGAAATTTTTAATACAGAAATTTATAATCCGGAAACTAATCATATTTGGACCTATATTGGCGAGGGTTCGCATGCTAGTTGTGTAGATAATATTAACGATGGGAGTTGTAATTTTTTAAAATGGATAAAATTCGAAACCTGGGATAAAAAAGGATCTCAACTTCTACATGATAATTATAATTTGGTAGAAATAAATAGTAATTTTGTTAATAATTTTAGGGGCGTGGCTACTCTGAAAAAATCGTCTGTTTTAGGGATAAATTTATTTGATTTGGTTGAAGTTAAAAAGTTTGAAGACAAAGAATTATATATTCCCTGGGGCGGGAAGCCGCCAAAGCATGCTTGGGAGCAGTCAAATTACTATAATCCCGAGGAATTAAGGCCGTATAGTATGAGGTATGCGGCTGACTATATCTCAAACAAATTTAACCAAGCTAAAACACAAGTGGCTAGTTCATGGGATAATCTGGTTTCCGGCGTAAGTAATATTTTTAAGAAATCAGACCAGTCGGCCGGGATTAGTTCATCTTTACTATCGTTAGAGCTACTGTCGGAGGTCGAACCTCCGACGGTGTCTGAACTGGAGCTAATAGTCGCGCCAGCGCCGATTCCAGCGGAAGCTTTAGCGGAACTATCGGAGGTTCAACCTCCGATAGTATCTGAACTGGTGGTGGAATCAGGTATGAAAGAATTAGCGAAAGAAGAAGAAGAAACAGAGGAAGAATCGGAGGTTGAACCTCCGATAGTAGAGGAGAAAACAATTGTTAGTTATAGCAGTAGCGGAAGTAGTTCTGCAGACGCTTCTCAGGAAAACGGCGATGAAAGTACGGACGAAACTGCAACTTCAACAGAGGAAATTGCGACTTCAACCGAAGAAATAATTGAAGAAACCGATACTAACTCACCTATGGCAGTAATTGACTTAAACGCTAGTGCGGGAAATAGTCGAGGGACGATTAGTTTATCTTGGACAGCGCCGGGAGATGATGAATCAGTTGGAACTTCAACAGAATATATTATTAAATACGCCACCTCAACTATTGCTTCTTCTACCTGGGATTCGGCAATTGATATTTCTGGTGAGCCAGCGCCATTGGTGGCGAGCAGCAGCGAAAGTATGACTATCAGTGACTTAGAAATTAATCAAACCTACTATTTCGCGCTTAAATCAAAGGATGAATCTGATAATTTATCAGAAATTTCTAATATTACCAACGCTAGCCCAAGCGCTTTAGGAGACTCCGTTATTATCAGCGAAATCCAATTAGGAACGCGCGAGTTTGTTGAATTATATAATCCAACTAGTCAGACAATTAATATGACTGGCTGGTACTGGTCGTATTATTCTCCAAATAGGAATTGGGATGATCCCTATCGCAATCTGGAATTTCCTGAAGAGGCAAGCATTCCAGCCGACGGATATTATTTAATTGGGTTGGGCAGCGGTACAGGTGGTTGGTATGATATGGAGTTTGACTGGCGGCCATATGAAACAAGTCAACTCAATAATAGTGTTGGCTCAATCGCTATTTTCCCATGGGATCCGAGCGCGACGACTTCCGCCGCAGCGGAGAATAGCGCTATTGACGCGCTTGGCTGGGGAAGTATTGATTATGTTTATAAGGATACCTCTGTTTCAGCGCCAAGTTTAGAAAAAAGTTTAGTCCGGCAAATAGCTGGTTGGGATACGGATAATAATAGTAATGATTTTATTGAAAAAGATTGGCCTAATCCTAAAAATTCTTCAGGAGAGAGTTTAACTATTGTTATGGAAGGTACAGAAGTCACAGAAAATAGTACCTGGGACTTATCCGGCAGTCCATATATCCTAGAATCGAATGAAACAAACCAGCCAATAATAAGAAGCGGTGCAACTTTGACGATTGAGCCGGGAGTGACAATTAAAGGAATTAGCAAATATTATTCCAGTTTGGTCATAGAAGGCGTTTTGAAAGCTGAGGGAACAAACGCTAGCCCAATCACTTTTACCGGCAATAACGCCAGCTCTAGTCCCGGCGATTGGCTCGGGATTGAGTTTGATAGCGCTGATAACGGTTCGGTTTTAGATTATGTTAATTTTGAATATGGCGGTTATTGGCAAGTTTTTCAAGGTTCGGAAGAAATGGTCAGAATTCTTAATAGTTCCGTGACAATAACCAATTCTAATTTCGAAAACAGCTTCAAGAACGGAATTTATCTATATAATTCTGACTCCTCTATTTCTGATTCTAGTTTCTCAAGCGCGGAAAAAGACATTGTCATTTCCGGTTCCGAGTCCCAGCCAACAATTAATAATTGCCAGTTTAGCGGCAGTATTGGGATAAAAGCATATAACCATTCGTCGCTGACAGTTAATAATAGCAGTTTTTCTGGTGGTAATTATCCGATAACAATCAGCAGCGCTTACCCGAGTTTAAGCGGCAACCAATCAGATAGCGCTAAGTTAAACGGTGTTTATATTGAGCCGGAAAGTGTTTTTAATCAGGATATGACTTGGAAAGCGGATTTGCCCTATGTTCTCTATTCCGGTTCAAATACTTATCCAACCGTGGCGTCTGGGACGGTTCTGACTATTGAGCCCGGGGTGGTTATTAAACCAGTCAGTGACTATTATCACGGTTTGTTTATTGAGGGAGAATTAATTGCCCAAGGGACAACTTCTACGCCAATTGTCTTTACTTCTCTAAAAGATGATGATTATGGTGGGGATACCAATGCTGACAATGCCAGCACAACGCCGGCGGTTGGTGACTGGAAAAACATTAAGTTCTTTACCGGCAGTCGGGGAGAATTAAACCATATTCTCTTCCGCTATGGGAGTGCTCAGCCGCTGCAGCTTATTAGCCCCGATGTTATTCTTGGAGATAATATCAAATACGAGCCGTAAATAACTATTGATTATCGATTTGCGAAATCGATAATAATAAATAGTATGGAGCTTTATCATGTTTTAAATAGAGGCGTAGATAAGCGAGACATCTTTCTAGAAGAAAAGGATTATTTGCGTTTTGTTCATAATTTATTTGAATTTAACGACCGGAAAAATATCACCAATAACCTTTTCCATCTTGAGAAAGGGCAAAAAAATATGGGTTTGCGAAACCCATATAAAAGGGATTTGTTGGTAGATGTACATGCTTTTTGCTTGATGTCGAATCATTATCACCTGTTACTAAGTTCTAGCGACAAAGAATCTGTTTCCAATTTTATGAGAAAAATTAATGTTGGTCATGCTAATTATTTTAATAAAAAATACGATAGAAACGGGGCTTTGTTTCAAGGAAGGTATAAGTCAGTTTTAATAGATAAAGAGTCGCAATTTCTATATATTCCCTACTATATTCACTTTAATCCATTGGATTTAAAATTTCCGGAGTGGAGAAAAGGGAAGATCAGAGATTTTAAAAAAGCAATAAATTTCTTAAGTTCTTATCGCTGGAGCAGCCATCCTGATTACATAGGTAAAAAGAACTTTCCTTCTGTAACTGAAAGAACCTATTTTCTGGAAATATTTGGTGGACCAGATAGATATCTAAAGAATATCAAAGAGCGTTTTAAAGAAATGGAATTATGGATTTCGCAAATCGATAATGTAAATCGATAATGTCGACAGGATTGACTTTTAATGATGAGAATGTATGCTGGGAATAATGATGAGGATTGGATTTTTAGCATCAGGTAATGGAAGTAATATGCAGGCGATTATTGATGTCTGCAAATCAGAGGCTTTGAAAGCAGAGCCGGTTGTTGTTATTAGTAATAACAGCGATTCAGGCGCGATTAAAAGAGCCAAAAAAGAAAATATCCCCTATTTTCATTTAAGCAATAAGACTCATCAAAACCTTGGCCAGGCCATTATTAATGCCCTAAATAAGCATTCTGTTGACATAGTGGTTTTGGCCGGCTATATGAAGAAGATTGGACCAGAGATATTGTCTCACTATAACGGGGCAATTTTAAATATCCATCCGGCGCTTTTGCCTAAATTTGGCGGAGATGGAATGTATGGAATTCGAGTTCATCAGGCGGTTCTTAAAGCTAGAGAAAAAGAAACCGGTGTTTCAATCCATATTGTTGATGCTGACTACGATACCGGGCCGGTTATTGCCCAAGTCAGAGTGCCGGTTGAAAAAAATGACACGCCAGAAAGTCTGGCCGCCCGGGTTTTAAAACAAGAACACATTTTATTTCCAGAAACACTGCAAAAAATTACAACCGGGGAAATTAAAATTCCTGGATATTCTTTAAAATAGGAAAAGGAGGTTTGATATGGATGGCGAAACACAAATAGAAGGGCATTCGGTTAGGTGCTTCGGTTGAGGGGAATCTAATCCCTGGGGCCTGGGGCTGAAATTTAAAGATACTGGCGAGAATAGTTGCGAAGCGGACTTTATTCCTAATGCGTTCCAGGTCAGTTGGCCTGGGATTTGCCATGGAGCGATTAGGTTCGGCTTGATTGATGGGGCAGCGAGTTATTTAGTTGTCAAAAAGGGGATTATGGGGATGACCCGGAGAGTAGAGATAAAGTCAATCACAGATTTTGAAAACCCTCTATTTGTTGGCGAGAGTGTAAGAGTAGTAGCAGAGCTAGTTGAGATAAATGAGGAGCACAATTATGCCAAAGTAGAGGCGAGAATAATTAGGGTCGCTGATAACACAGTTATTGTCGAGGCCGAACTCAAGTTCCTACCCGAGCTTAAAAAATCCAAACAAACAAAAGACAGGATTAGAAGAAATACCATTGACCGAGGCCTGACTTCAAAAGGATAATCTGATAGATTTCCTTCTTGTGGTTCTTTGTATATTCTTGCGTCTTGAGCCAGCGTAGCTCAGTCTGGCAGAGTGCTGGCTTCGGAAGCCAGAGGTCGTTGGTTCAAATCCAATCGGCCCGACCAATTCTAATTTAATGTGGCGATGTAACTCAGGTGGTTAGAGTTGCGGGTTCATACCCCGTGGGTCACCGGTTCGAATCCGGTCATCGCCACCACACTGAAAGGCATAGCGGTTAAGAAAAACGATTCTTAACCGCTTTTTCATTGCCTTAAAAAAACAGATAGGATATAATTTGCTCAAATGGAGAAATTAAATGAAAAGGCGCTCAAATTAGGCTTGGCAGTATACCGTGTGACCAAACTTTTCCCCGGGGGCGAGATTTTAATTTCCCAGATGAGGGGAATAGCCAATGAAATATTGTCTGATTTGGCTTTAAGCCAAAAAGCAAAGGCCGGTAAAAAGGTAGAAATCGTTTTAAGTTATCTTCAAATTGCCCGGGATCAGAATTGGATAAGAAGCGTTAATTTTGATATACTAATAAGAGGGTATAATGAGTTATTAAGAGAGATAAAGCGGGGAAATAGGGAAAAACAAGCGGATTTTTCAAAAAAAGGGAAAACTGGAAATCTAAACGAAAGACAAAAAAAGATTCTAAAGTATATTAAGAAAGTTGGGCAGGTTCAATTGAAAGAATTATCAATTTTACTTCCTAAAATTACTTCCAGGACAATTCGTAATGATATTAGAGAATTGGCTAAAAAAAGGATTATTCTTCAAGGCGGCAAAGCCAGGAATATTTTCTATAGAATTAATCGGGAAATTGATGTGGAAATCTAATTTCCGGATAATTTCCAGATAATTTCCGGATTCTTCCAGATTCTTGAATGAATTTCCAGATGATTTCCGGATTATTCGCTTCTGTGGATAACTTGCTAAAATGAAAAAGCGTCATTTTGTAAAACTATATGATAACTACGCTCCGCGAATTTATCGCTTCATTTTCCTAAAGGTGAGTTCGCCAGAAGATTCTGAAGATTTGACTTCAGAGACTTTTTTTAAGTTCTGGCAGAATATATCAAAATCAAAGGACAATAAACAAAGAGCAATGAACAATAATAAGAAGATAGATAATCCGCGGGCTTTGCTTTATCGGATAGCCCATAATCTGGTTATTGACCTTTATCGGAAGAAATCCAGGAAAGAATTGGTTTTAGACCCAAGTGAGAATGTTTTAGCTGGAATTAGGGATAAAAGCGACTTAGGGGCTAAAATTAAGATAGATTCAGATATGGAAGGGGTTAAAAAAGCGCTTTCCCAATTAAAAGATGAGCATCAGAATGTGATTGTCTGGCGATATCTGGATGAACTTTCAACCAAGGAAATTAGCCAGATTTTAGGTAAATCAGAAGGAGCAACCCGGGTTCTTGTCCATCGGGCGATGAGCGCCTTAAAAAAGAAGCTTTAAGCCTGTAACAAAAAGGGTTTTTAATCGTCTTAATAGTAATACATGACAGACAAAGAACTAATCAAACAACTGAAGAGATTGGATAAAATCCAGCCGTCTCGACATTGGCTGGCTTTATTGCGTCGCAATTTGTCCGCTCAGATTGATTTTGAAATGGTTAAGGAAGGAAAGAGCGGTTTTAATTTTGGCTGGCTACCACAATTACAGCCAATAGCTTTGGCTGTTTCTTTGACTTTAATTCTGGTTTTTGGACCATGGCTGACATTAAAGGCCTCAGAACCAAGTTTGCCCGGGGAATTACTTTACGCGGTTAAAAGAGCCGGCGAAGATATCCAGAAGACAATTGCTTCTCAGGAAAGTAAAACCAAATTGGAGGTTGAATTTGCCAATCGCCGATTGGAAGAATTGGCTAAAATAACGGGTGACTCCTTTAGTCCGGAAGAGAAGACTGAAAAAACCAAGCAGGTTATGATTGATTTCAAGGATAATTTAGCTGGATTCAGCCAGCATGTTAAAGGGATCTCTTCCAAGGAAGAAGCTGTTATTGTGGCTAAAAAGACCAAAGAATTAAAGGAAAACTTGGATAAAACCAAAGAGGGAATGCCAATTGAGGCCAAAAGTGATATTGATGAGGCAGAAAAGACAATTAAAGAGATCAGCGAGGATATTCTGGCGGTTTTAATTGATAATGGAGAAAAAGAAAGTGATCAGAATGCCACTACAACCGGGATAATTGACGAGGAAATCCTAATTTTCTTGGAGACGGTTACCAGCACAGAGGAGATTTTGGAGAAGGAATAGATCCTTCGATTTCGCTCAGGATAACTATTTCTGGCTAAATCGGAGATTTAGAAAAATAGTTAGTTATCCACAAGAGGTTGTTTTAAAATAGTTTATTTAATGTATAATTTGAGGAAGTCCAAGCCCAAGTTGAGGATTGGTCGTGTTTTCGCGTAAATGGCGAAAAACCTTGACTTTTGGACTGGTTTGAGATATAAATAGGACTCAATCGTAATATTAGATATAGGTCGATGCGGTTGAAAAAATAAAGTCGAATGAGATTGTCTAATATCATATGAATTAGCTAATCTCAGAGATAAAAAACAAAATGAATAAAATGAAAAAGTCAATTACAGTTTTGACTTCTATCGCTACAACTTTGTCACTTTCAGGAGTAGCAATGCTTGCTCCGATGGCCGCTTTGGCAGTTGACGTAGTTGATGGCGATTTGATTCGTAACCCAAGCGCTGAAGGATTAGCTCAACTTGACATCTATATTGTTAAAGTTGTTGGTACTGAAAAGTACAAAAGGTTAATTCTTAGCCCTCATGTCTTTGAGAGCTATGCTCACTTTGACAAGAACGGCAATGGCAACAATTGGGATGATGTTATGGACGTTGGCCAATCAACCATGGACGAGTTCACCACCTCTGACCTAGTCAGGGTTGATGGAACCGACCAGGTTTACCGACTCCACGCTGCAGACGGCACTGACACTGGTGATAAATATTGGCTCAATATGACCGCGACTGCTTTCACGGCGGTCTTTGACGCTGATTCAATTTACACCATTAACAGCACTGACTCAGCTGGATATACGGCTGGTTCAAATGTCACTGACGCGAGCGCTACTTTCCCTCCGGTGAGTAGTGGCACAACTAGCGAAGGAACTCTTTCGGTTTCTTTGGCGGCTGATACTCCAGCATCAGGTGTTGTTGTTGAAAACGCAGCCAGGGTCTATTTCACCAAGATTAATTTAACTGCCTCAGGTGGCGATGTTATTGTTGATCAGGTAGTAACCGAAAGAACTGGTTTGGCTCAAGATGCCGCAATCACTTCTTTGGATCTTATTGATGGTGACACTGGTTTACCAATCAATGTTAACAGTAAAACCCTAAACTCAATTCATAGGTCAACTTTCAACGAAGACTTTACTGTTGCAAACGGAACAACCAAGCCAATCATTATCGCGGTTAATATGCCTTCTAGTCTTGATTCCTACAATGGTGAAGCGCCGTCATTTTCTTTAGCCGCTATTACGGTTAAAGGCGATGCTAGTGTTAACGCCAGTTTGCCAATTACCGGTAATCAGATGACTCTAAACAGCACTATTACCATTGGTACGGCTACCATTCAAAGAGGCGCTTACACTAACGCTACTTCTACCAGCATTCAGGTTGGTAAAGAAGATTACACTTTCTTCTCCTTCCAGATTCAAGCTGGTTCGGCTGAAAAAGTTAAGTTCAGCCAAATCAAGGTTTATCAGGAAGGCAGCGCTAGTTTAGGAACTGACGTTATCAATCTTGAATTACTTCAAGACGGGACTAAGATTGCTGATGGTATAATTGCCAGCAGTAAGTATGCTAATTTTAGTTTTGACGAAATCACTATTGATAAGGGTCAGACCCTTCAGTACCAGGTTAGGGCCGATATTGAAGACGGTTCAGCTCGAACCATTGACATGGGTATTTACCGAACAACCGATCTATTGGTTAAGGGTGTTACCTATGGCTACAATATTACTCCTAGCTACAGCAGTACTGGTTCAAGCGGTAACAATCCTGTCATGAGCGATAACCTTTTCACTATTTCTAATGGTACCTTACAGGTTACCAGAAGTAATAGTGTTGGAGCAGAAAATGTTGGCGTAGCCAACGATCAGTATTTGGGCGCTTTTACCTTTACTTGTAAAGGTGAACAGATTGATATTTCTGCTTTAACTTTGACTATTGCTTCAACAGGAACCGGCAGTCAAATCGAAGACGCTTTGACAGGCCTGGAATTGGTTGATCCTAACGGCGTTGTTGTCGCAGGTCCAACTGATATTACTAATGATCTTTTGACTGTTGCCTGGACAGACACCTTTACTGTTCCAGTTGGCGAGACAATTTATAAGGTCAGAGGCGACTTAGCTACCAATGGTGGCTGGGCAAGCGATGACACTATTGTTGTCAGCTTTACTCCTTCAGACACGACTGCTCAAGGGGAAACAACTGGTAATAGCATTACTGCAACTCCAGCTTCATCAGTCAGCGGTAATACTCAGACAGTTAAAGCCGCGGCTTTAACAATTACCAGAAACACCTTGCCGGCCAACAGCAATATTATTGTTGACCAGAAGGATGTTAATCTTTCCAGTTGGAGCTTTGACGCGACCGATTCAGGAGAGGATATCAGAATCACTTCTATTGGCTTTACAGCTAAGGCCAGTGGTATGGCAGCGACTAACACCAACGCCTTAACAGTTTGGGCGGATGATGTTGCTCAATCGCCAGTCAATGACGCTGTCGCTGATTCAGATTCTGGAACCGCCGCTTCTTCAACCTTTGCCTTGGAAGAGCCAATCATCATTGCCAAGGGGACAACCATGACGATTGAATTACACGGAGACAAGGATACGGTTGCCTCCGATGACACGGAAAACTGGGGTTTGCGCGGCGATTCTGTTACTGCTTACGGCGTCAACACCGGTAACACAGTTACCGAAACTTTGACCCAGGACGATGGTCCAACCTTGACTTCGGTAGTTAATGGTACGCTGACGATTGAAACTGAAAGCAATCCTTCTTCAGCAATCGTTTTGGCTGGTTCAACAGGTAATGTCTTTAGCAATGTTAAGTTGACAGCTGAGTACGAAGATTTGCGATTAGACAGGTTAATTGTCTATGTAGCTGATGGTTCTTATACCTTCACGCCTGGCGCTGGCGAGTACCGCGATTTCACCAATGTGTCGATTTATGACGGTACGACCAAGTTGGCTGAGTCATCTATTTCATCAGACAACACGCACACCTTCAACTTTAACGCTGGCGATTTGACTGTTCCTAGTGGTGGCAGCAAGACATTAGTTATTAAGGCTGATATGAGCACCGTTGATAAGACCAACGATAATGCTCCGGGTACCAACTCGGCTGATGTTAAACTTGGCTTTGGCGGCGTTAATGGTATTAAAACTACCGGTATGTCCTCTAACGCGGAAATCACCACTTCAACTTATGAGGTTTACCGTAGTTCAACCAGCTCAGCCATGGTTCTGCGAAGCAGCAAGCCAATTGTAACCTTGCCAACTGCCGATAATAGATTAGGCGCAGCCAGCAGTTTGACATCAGATGACGCTATTGTTTACGCCTTTAAGGTCTCTGCTGATGCTTCTGGCGGCGAGGTTCTAATGTATCGAGTCACCTTTGGTTTTGCCACTTCGGGATCAGGAGTTGTTGTTGGTAATATCAGAATTAGGGATGATAGCAGCAACACCCTAAAAACATCAACTGCTCCGGTTCAGGTAGATGGAGAAGCGGAAGTTTACTTCACAACTACCTTTGATAGTCCTGATGTGGACAATGGCGCAGCTGGCGAAGCTGTCAAGATTGACGCTGGTGAAAGCAAGACATTCTATGTCTACGCTGATATCAGCGGAGCCGATGCGGCTGCCGATAAGCTAACCGTTCGTCTGATTGGCGACACTGCCTCAACTTCGGCCCATGTCAACACAGACAACAACGCGGACGCTTTTGGCACGCCTAACTATGACTTCACCACGGATGTCGGTAACTTTATTTGGTCTGACAACTACAAACAGGCCAATATTTCAGGAACCGGCACCAACAACGCTACGACACAGGTTATGTGGTATAATGGTCATTTGGTCTCAGGCTTAGACAATCTTGTTAGTACTACGCCTTATACCCTTAGCTACTAATAGCTAATAAGGTTAGTAGGCCCAGATTGATAGAATTGAAAGAAAGACCCTCCCGCAGTATTGCGGGGGGGTCTTTTGATTGAGTTGGCAGAGGATAATATATATGTTAAAATATATATATTATGTTAAACAAATATACATTTTTAATATTTATTGTTTTTGTTTCGTTTTTCTTGTTCTGTTCAACGGTCAAAGCCGAGACTGGATTAAGCGTTTCTTTTGAAGATAGTTATAATTTTAACAATGCCAGCACGAGCGACATTGTTTTAGCCGGATTATCCGAATCTAAATTTGTGGCGGCTTATCAGGATGGCGGCGGTAATCGTAATTATGGAGAAGTTAGAATCGGCCAAATTTCCGGCAATGAAATAAGTTATGGTCCGGAATATAACTTTAATCCAACCAATACTGCTGACATAGCTATTGCTTTTCTTTCAGAGAATAAGTTTATTCTTACTTATCAAGATACAGGGAAATACGGTTATGGCGGGGCGATTATTGGGGAAGTTAATGGCAATGAAATTACTTTTGGCCAAGAGTACTATTTTAATGAAAATACAACCAGCAATACTTCTTTAGCGATTCTTTCTGATAATAAGTTTATTGTTGTTTATGACGATGAACGGTCAAACTCTAACCAAGTTAAAGCGGCGATTGGAACTATTTCAGGAACAGAGATTTCTTTTGGCGCAAGATATCCATTCAATTATTCAGCTGTGGATTATGTTAATCTGGTAATTCTTTCGGAAAGCAGTTTTATAATTGCTTACGAGGACAAAGGTTCTTCCAGGCGCGGTGTCTGCGTGCTTGGGAGTATTTCTGGCGATAAGATCTCTTTTAGTTCAGAATATGTTTTTAATCCAACTGAGACAAAATCAATTTCGGCCGCTAAAATCGGGGAAAATAAGTTTGTTCTTGCTTATGATGATGATGGCGAAAGCTCGGACCAAGGCCGGTCAATTCTGGGCACAGTCAGCGGGTCTTCTATTTCTTTTGGTCAGGAATATATTTTCAACAGCGCTCTGACGGGCTCTGTTTTTGCTTATTTATTTGATAGCGATAAAATACTGGTTGCTTATCAGGACGAGAATAGTTCTAGCGGCGAAGTTGCTATTGGGCAAGTATTAGAAGACAGTATTATTTTTGATACAGCCAGATATATTTTTCATCCTAGCAATACAGAAAATATTTTTGCAGGAATCCTATCTAGGGACAGTTTTGTTCTGGGCTACCGAAATTCATCAAGTAATCTTGATTATGGGGTAGGGATTACAGGAACTATTTCAGGCTTTGCGCCCGAACCCGAACCTGAGCCCGAACCCGAACCCGAACCTGAGCCCGAACCTGAGTCTATAACCATCGCCGACGGCGACTTAATCCGTAATCCTAATGCTGAAGGCATGGCTCAATTTGACATCTATATTGTCAAACTTGTTGGAAGCGCAAAGTTTAAGCGTCTTATCTTAAGTCCCCACGTCTTTGAAAGTTATGCCCACTTTGACAAGGATGGCAATGGTAGCCCTTGGAACGATGTTATGGACGTAGCTCAATCTTCTTTGGACGATCATGTGACTTCTGCCCTGGTTAGAGCTGTAGGAGACGATAAGGTCTACAAACTGATTGCCAGCGGAGACACCGGCACCAAGCAATGGCTTAATATGACCGCTAGTCAATTTGCTATTGATTACGACGCCAATTCTATTTACGAGATTAATGCGACTGATCGTGGCGCTTATGCTCTCGGCGTAAATATTACCAGCGGTAGCGCCAGCACCGCAGAAACCATTATTATTAAGGTTGCTACTCTAAGAGTTAGAAGCTTACCCTCTTTAGATGGAGAGGTTCTGACCAACGTCAGTCAAGATGAGACATATGACCTGATTGACGAACAGGACGGCTGGTATAAGATTACGGCTAACAGCGTTACGGGCTGGTGTTACGGCGGAGATACTGGCGGCTACGCAGCTAAGCAGTAGTAGTAATAAAGATTAAGGTTAAAGGTAAAATTTAACTTATTCAAAAGGCAAGTCTTTTGGGCTTGCCTTTTGGTTGAGAGTTATGTAGTATTGAATTATGAATAAAAAACGTTATTTTGTTATTGTTTTAATTGCTTTAGTGATTGGAGCGGTTTTTTATTTCTATTTGACCAAGTTTTTTTTGCCAGCCAGAGAGGAAAATAAAATATATACTGCCGATGATTTCCCTCAGGCGTTGGAAAAGATGGATGAGGAAATTTTGAGATTGACTTTGGAAGACCTAAACAGCCAATACCAGGATAAAAAAGAAGACAAACAGGTTTATGTTAGTTGGATTAATATTGGTATTTTAAAAAAACGGCTGGGAGATTATCAGGGCGCGGAAGATGCCTGGCAAAACGCTATTTCCTACAATCCAGATCAGCCATTGGCTTTTGGCAACCTGGCCGATTTGTATCTTTTTGAGTTAAAAGAAATTGAAAAAGCAGAAGAATATTACAAGAAAGTTTTAACCATGAGTCCTAATTATTATAATTATTATATCGGTTTAGCAACATTATACCGCTACGAAATGACTGATAAGGCCAATTTAATAGAGAATTTAATGAATGATGGCGCCAGGATTAATCCGGGCGAGAGGGAGAATTACTATATGTATTTGGCTAGTTATTTTGCCCATGGACCTGAAAACAAAGGCGGCAATGATATTGAAAAAGCCAAATTTTATACTCAAAAAACATTGGAAGTTGATCCTAATCTAAAAGATCAACTGCCTGATTTATAGAGACCACTATGACAGTAGGGTTCAACCCTTACTAGGGTTCAACCCTCTTGTTTAAATATGAATATAGAAAAAATATTAAAATATGCTATCTGGGCTGGTTTGGTTGGTATTTTCTTTATCCCTCTGATTGTTAGCAGTGGTTTTTATTTCCCCTATATTGTTCCTAAAACACTGGTTTTTAAGATTGTGACAGAAGTTCTATTTTTATTTTTTCTGGGTTTGGCAGTGATTAAAAAAGAATATCGACCAAAATTGAATTTAGTTTTGGTCTTATTTTTCTTGTATATTGCCACTGTTTTTATTTCATCTTTGATTAATGATGGTTTTTATTTCAGTTTTTGGAGTAATAATGAGCGAAACGAAGGTATACTCTTATTGTTACACCTTTTTCTTTATTTATTTGTTTTGACTAGCTTTTTGCGTCGAACTAAAGATTGGCTCGTTATTTTCGAAGCCAGTTTTGTTAGTAGTATTCTGGTCAGTTTATTTGCTTTGGGACAGTATCTGAAATTGGAATGGGTATTAGCTTCAGCCGCTGGAGAAAGATTGACTTCAACCCTTGGCAATCCTGGTTATGTTGCCGGATATTTAATTTTTAATATTTTCTTTGGTTTAATATTGTTCTTTTTCAGAAAGAATCTATATCTTCGCTGGTATTATATTCTGGGTATTTTTTTACAAATATTTATTGTCTTAAATACTCTAACCCGAGGCGCTATTTTAGCTTTGTCGTTTTCTTTATTTGTTTTCATTTTCTACCTGGCCTTTTTCCATTTACGGAGCAATAAATTAGTCAGGAATACTGGCATTGCCGTACTGTTGCTGGGGATAATTTTTACTGGGGTGGTTTTTTCAAACAAGCAGGCAGATTGGGTAAAAAATACGGGTGTTTTTAGGAGAATGGTCAGTATTTCGTTCTCTGATACAACAGCTGAAAATCGGTTAATGACTTGGAATTCATCTTTTCAGGGATTTAAAGAGAAGCCGATTTTAGGTTACGGATACGAAAATTTTTATAAAGTTTTTGATAAGTATTTTAACGCTAAAATTTATCGTAAGGCTGGCTCAGTTGTCTGGTTTGACCGGGCTCACAACATTATTTTTGACAGATTAATTACTGGGGGGATAATTGGCTTATCTTTGTATTTGAGCTTATTGCTCGCGCCTTTAGTTTATCTCTGGACACATTTTCGTCGGAAAAAAACAAAGAATCGGTATTTAATCCCGGTCGTTTTGACTTTGGTTGTTTTAGGATATTTTCTCCAAAACTTGTTTATCTTCGAATCGCTAGTTACCTATATTCCCCTATTTTTAATCTTAGGGTATTTGTCCCGATTTTGTCCTGCTTGGTCAGGAAATTTCTCTCAATCAAAAAAGGCCTATTTGACCATGCTGATTATTAGCGCTTTAGTCTTTTTGCCGGTTTTATTTAGTTTTAGCATCAGACCGGTTTTAGCTAACAGAGGATTAATTGATGCTATGATAAAGATTCGGCTCGAAAAATATGAAGAGGCCAATAATCGGTTTATTGATATTTTGGGCAGAGGGACTTTTGGTAATCAGGAATATCGCCAACATTACGCAGAATTTGTTACGGGCATAGCTGGAAACCAAAATATTGGCGGGGCCTGGGTTAGCGAATCAGTTATTAGGGTAGAGCGAGAATTTGAAAAGCAGATAAAGGAAAAACCGCTTAGCGCCCGTAATTATCTAATGTTTATGAGGTTTTTGAACAAGACCCACAGTAATAATCCAGAGCGTTTAATTAAATCCTTGGTTCTTTCCCAAAGGGCGATTGAGGTAAGCCCAACTAGGCCGCAAATATATCATGAAGCTGCCTATAGTCAATTCTATTTGGGAAGATATTACGCATCCATAGGAGAAATAGAAAGGTCCGAGCGGATTTTTGATCAATCAGTTGCTAATATGCAAAAGGGAATTGATATAAATCCCCAGGTGGTGGAATCATACCTTAATATGATAATGATTCTTTTTATTGTCGACAGGAACGATCAAATTCAATCCTATTTGGATAAAATGGACGAATTTGATCTTGATTATCATTCAGAAGATAAACTAATCAAAATAGCTAATTCAGCGATTCATGCTAAAGAATATAATTGGACACTCAAAATATATCAAGAACTAACTCAGATTGCTCCAGAAAATCCAGATTATTGGGTTGATTTGGCTTTGTCTTATGCATATTTAGGCCGAAATCAAGAAGCAATTGAAACGGCTAAGAAAGTCGCCCAGTTTGGCGGCGTATATGTTGGTCAATCAGAAGCGTTTATTCAGGATGTCCTAGCCGGAAAGTTTAAGAAATAAATGTCTAACAGTCGGAGGTCGAACCTCCGACAGTCCGAAAAATCGCCAACAGGGCGGTTTTTTGGTAGAATAGAATAGAATAGATAAAAGATTTGAAGGATATTAATGACGTTTTGGCAAAGAAGTTTAATGGATAAAGTTATTACAAAAAAAAGAATTCTTTTGTTTTCTCTATTTGTTTTAATATTATTCTCCAGATTATGTTTTTTAGGTTCCAGTTTGTGGCACGATGATGCTTTTAACTTTGTTGATAAGGCGATAAATTTAGCGGTTAATGGCCAATATTTTAATGCTCATAGCACTGGTTATCCATTTTGGATTGTTCTTTTGGCGTTAGTAATAAAAATTGGCCATTTTTTTACTGGCCAATGGTCAGCAATCTTTTTACCGAATTTGACTGTGGCAATTTTTGGTTCTTTGCTCTTATTTCCGATTTATAATCTGTCAAAAAAAATTTTAGATAATTCCTATTATTCCCTATTGACTGCGGCAGCCGTTTTGGTTAATCCAATTATTTGGCGCTGGAGCGAAGTGGCAATGAGTGATATTTTTGCCCTTTTTTTTATTCTTTACGCAATAGTATTCTTTATAGATTTCGCTGAAAAAGATAAAAATAGATATTTCTGGTTGAGTAGTTTATTTCTTTATTTTGCCTTAATGTCCCGGGTTTTGTATGGATTGGTTCTTCTGCCTTTTATTATTTTTTGGTTCGTTTCCAACAAGCAATTTAATTTCCAAAAGCTCATTTACATTATTAGCGGTTGGTTTTTTACAATACTGTTTATGGTTTTCAGTTATGGCCTGTTTCATAATTTTGATTTTTTGGCTTTTTTGTCTGGCTATGGTTCTGTTCTGCCAAATCTTAAAGAGTTCTTATTGTCTTCAATAATAGTTTTAAGGTCAATTGGCCCAATAATGATTTTAATGTCTGTCTTGGGGTTAATATATTTATTTAAAAAAAACAGGAAATACTTTTATTTTCTTTCAAGCCTTCTAGCTGTTTTTTTCTTTTATCTGTCTAGTTGGTATCGAAACGGCTCATTTGATATAGAAAGATATTCAATTTTAATCACAGTTATTTTATTGATAATTGCCGGATATTGTCTGGTGGTAAATAAAATAACCAGGGTTTTATTCGGGGCTTCCCTGATTATATTACTCTTTCTGTTTACCAAAGGAGTCAACTTGCCATTAAATCAATACAGCGCTTACGCGTCTTCTGATAGTCGTTTTATAAGCTATATGCTTAAAGCGTCTCAATTAAAACAGCAAACAAAGGTTGATTTGGACCTGCGGAACTATCAAGATTTAGCTAATTATATTGATAGTCAGGATGTTGTTTTTCATTGGAATAATGATTGGATAATGCCTAAATTGTTACTCTCTGGCGCGCATTTGCCCAAAAAGGCGTTATTAGTCAGTATTGAATCAGAACAAGATTTAGAAGGAAAATTAGCTCAACATCAGGACAGAAAGATATATCTATTAAGAGGCGCTTATGATACCTACCTTGGAATTATGGATAATTATAAACCAGCGGAGAATATATTCTTAAACAATCAGTCGCTTGTTAATTTTATACCACAATAACACCAAAACAAGTTATAAATAAGAGTGATATGGAATATTTTAATAAATTTCTTTTGTTTTCTCTATCATTTCTTCTAAACCAAATTTCCTTTCTATTTTTTCTTTTGCTTTTTGGGCCATTTTCTGGGCTTTGTCCGGATTGTTAATTAAGTAATTAATCTTTTCAGCCAATTCTTGGCTGTTTTTTGGTTTGACTAAAATACCATTAACATTATTCTCAATTATTTCCGGAATACCGCCAATGGGAGTGGTAATAATTGGCGCTTCCGCAGCGGCGGCTTCAAGAATTGTATAAGGTAGCCCCTCTTTAATTGAAGGCAGAACAAAAACATCAAAGGCCTTTAAGTATTGGGAGGCATTATCAATCCATTCAATTAAATGAACATTTTTAAGATTATGTTTTCTGACAAAATTATACATTTTTTCTTTATCCGGGTTTTCTCCGCTGCCGATTAGAATTAATTCAAATTCTCTATCGATGTCTTTAACCGCCTTTAAAAGATAGAAAAGCCCCTTATTCTTGGTCCATTCAGCAATTGTTCCAATAACCAAAGAAGAAGTTTTTTGGATTAATTTCTCTTGGGCTTCTTTCTTTTCAAGAAAGAAAACCGGTCGCAGTCCATTATGGATAGTGGTTAATTTGCTTTCAGGCGCAATTTTGTTCTTAAGAGCATTTTTCCGGTCACGCTCGGAAACACAAATTACTTTATCATAGAAAACGCAGGTTAATTTACTGAATAACTTAATCAAAGAAATCTGCCACTGGGACCGGTCTTCTGAAAAAGCCCAGCCGTGAGGGGTATATATCAGGCGGGTTTTCTGATGGGAAAAGATTTGGTAAATCCAGCCAGCCAAACCGGCAATACCGCCGGCTTTAGGGCTGTTGACATGGATAATATCCGGCTTTATTTGAAGAATTAAACTCAAAATTTCAAAAAAAGCAAAAACATCTTTGAGGGGATTAATATTTCTTTGAAAGCCGTTAATATTGAAATATGGGATGTTGGTTTTACTGATTTCTCTGTAGAATTTTCCTTTGCCGCCGACTGCGATAAAGACCTGGTAATTGTCTTTTTTTAAGGCGGTAGCCAAATCAAAAACATAGCGGTTGCCGCCGCCCCAGACAGATTTAGTAATGATATAGAGGATTGATTTTTTCGCCATTTTCTTGTATATTATAACATGTATGGCTAATAATCAAGGAGTTTATGGCTTATATTTTCTTAGATGAATCAGGTGATTTGGGTTTTGACTTTAGTAAAAAAAGAACCACAAAGTTTTTTGTGATTACTTTTTTATTTACTAAAAACAAGAGGCCCATCGAAAAAGTTGTTAGAAAGATTCATAGTGGTTTAAGGAAGAAATATAAAAAGATAGGAGTTTTGCATGCTGTAAAAGAAGAGCCAATTACTAGACAAAGATTGTTTAAGTTACTTCTAGAAAAAGATTGTCTGTTTATGACAATTTACTTAAATAAAAAGAAAGTTTATACAAAATTACAAGAAGAGAAATCCGTTCTTTACAATTATGTGGCGAATATTCTCCTGGATAGAATATTTACTAAAAAACTAATTCCTTTAAACAGAAAAGTTAAACTTATTGCATCAAGAAGAGAAACAAATAAATTTTTAAACAAGAATTTTAAATATTATCTAGAAAATAAGATAAAAGATATTAATAAAATAGATATAGAAATACAAATTAAAACTCCTTTTCAGGAGAAGTCACTGCAAGCAACTGATTTTATAAGCTGGGCGATTTTCAGGAAATATGAATATGGTGATGATAGTTATTACAATATGATAAAGGATAAAATAGCAGAAGAAAATGCGCTATTTCCATAAAAAGATAAAACCCCATACGCTATTTAAGAGCAACCCTGCGGAAGCCCACATACGAGGATTTACTTATCGTATACAATATACCAAATTAAGTTTATTATGTCAATAGTAATTCTGTGGATAATTTAATGTCTAAAAGTGTTTTAATTTTTTCGACCGCCTATCTTCCTTTAACCGGCGGGGCAGAAATCGCAGTTAAAGAAATTACCCAACGGCTGCCAGACTGGCAGTTTGATTTGATTACGGCTAAAATTAGTCCAAAATTGGCTAAATTTGAGAAAATCAACAATGTTAATATCTATCGGACCGGGTTTGGCTTGAATATTTTAGATAAATTCCTTTTGCCTCTTTTAGGAGTTTTTAAGGCAATCCAGCTGGACAAGGAAAGGAATTATTCAATAATCTGGTCAATTATGGCTTCGCAGGCCGGAATTGCAGCAACATTTTTCAAGTTTTCAAGCAAAGGCAAGAAACTACTTTTAACTATTCAGGAAGGTGATCCAGAAGAACATTTGGAAAGATATGTTTTTGGAATTAAATTTCTTTATCAGATTTTAATTAAACCCTGGCATATGCTTTCCTTTAAAAACGCCGACGCTATTACAGTTATTAGCAGCCATTTGAAAAAAAGAGCTTTAGAAAACAATGATAGGGTTCCGATTAAAGTAATTCCCAATGGAGTTGATTTAGATTTGTTCAGGCCAAAAAGACCAGAAGAAAAACCAGGTATTATTTCAAAAGACAAGATAATTTTAACCGTTTCAAGATTGGTTAAAAAGAATGGAGTCGACGATTTAATTAAGGCCATTAGTGAATTAAGAATCATGAATTATGAATCAGGAATAAAACTCTTGATTGTTGGCGATGGACCAAATAAGAATGAATTAGAGAAATTAGTTAAAAAACTAAACCTCGAGGACAAAGTTAAATTCTTCGGTCATATGGATCATATGGAAATTGTTAAATACTATTATCTAGCCGATGTTTTTGTCCGTCCTTCAATTTCTGAAGGATTAGGCAATGTTTTTTTAGAAGCTATGGCGACCGGTTTGCCAATAATCGGGACACCGGTTGGCGGAATCCCTGATTTTTTAATTGACAGAGAAACCGGTCTTTTTTGCCAGGCGGGAAATCCTGAAAGCATTGCCCAGAAAATCAAGGAAATTTTAGAAGATAATTCATTAAGAGAGGAATTGATAAAAAACGGCATAGAATTAGTTAGAGAAAAATACAATTGGGATAATATTGCTTCAAAAATGGAGAATGTTTTTAAAAGGGTGTCATCCTGAGCAGAGCGAAGGATCTGTACAAACAGATTCTTCACTACGTTCAGAATGACAAATAATCAGAATGACAGATTCAATAAGAATTTTAATCCTATCCGGAGTTTTTCCGCCAGACATTGGTGGGCCAACTGCTTTTTTAGACCCTTTAGCCAGGGATTTAATTAAAAACGGCTTTAAGGTCCGGGTTTTAACTTTTGGAAAAAGAGACAAGGTCAAATATCCTTACCCGGTTAAAAGAGTTTCCTATCTCTGGTCTTTTCCTTTCAGATGTCTGGTTTATTTAAAATGGGGTCTCTGGTACGGCTTAAGGGCGGATATTATCTACAACCAGGACCTATACACTGCTGGGATAGCCAGTTTGATTATAAGGAAAGTTTTGAGGAAAAAACTGGTTACTCGGTTTGTTGGTGATTCTGCTTGGGAAAAATCATCGGTTGAAAAGCTGATTACTGACGATATCCTTACTTTTCAGGAAAAGAAATATTCTTCAAAAGTTGAAAGATGGAAAAAAGCCAGAAAAAGAATACTAGATAATTCGGATAAGATTATTGTTGCGAGTAATTTCTTAAAACAAGTTGCTTTGAAAATCGGTTTGCCCGAAGAAAAAATCAAAGTCATTTACAATTCAATCGATTTTTTGAATGTTAATCCTTCAGCCAGTAAAGAAGGATTAAAACAAAAACTGAATCTGAAAGGAAAAATCCTTTTAACTATTGCCCGGCTGACGCCCTGGAAAGGAATTGATATGTTAATTGAAATTATGCCGGATTTAATTAAGAGATATGGAGAAATTAAATTAGTTGTTGTTGGCCGGGGACCGGAATCAGATAATTTAAAACAATTGGCCAAAAATCTTAAACTGGAAAACAATATTGTTTTTACCGGTAAAGCTAATCGGCAGGAGGTCAATGACTATTTATCCCTGGCTGATATTTTTCTTTTGAATACTAATTATGAAGGAATGTCTCATTTGCTTTTGGAAGCGATCAAAGCCGGCATTCCCATTATTACCACTCCGGCCGGCGGTAATTTAGAAACGATTAAAGATAATCAAACAGGAATTCTGGTTGGGTACAGGAACAAAAGAGAATGGGTGAAGGCAATTGAGAAAGTTTTGGATGATTCTGATTTAGCCAGTCAATTAATCCAAAACGCCAAAGATGATTTAAAAAGATTTAATTGGGATGATTTAGTTAAAGAGACCATTGGAGTTTTTGAAAGTCTCTGAGAAATATATGAAAACAAAAAGAGAAATAAAATTAGGTAATGATAAATATTTAGTCATAGATTTGACAGAACCCTTAAAGGAAAATGTTGAGGTTTTTCCCGGCGACCCGAGGCCGAAAAAGAATGTTTTTAGTGAGATTAAAAAAACGGGATACCAGCACCATATTTATCAGATTGGAGACCATGTTTTTCATCCCCACGGCGACGCACCCAAGCATCAAAATCTGAATTCCCGAAACAAAGGATTTGAAATTTATGATCTTGATTTCTGTTTTAATCCAGCCTGTTTAATAGATTTGTCAAAGGAATTAGAAGCAAAGAAATTAAAGGGCGTTAAATATTTAGTTAAAGTGGAGAGAAAACATTTGGAACCCTATTCCAGGACTATTTCCAAAAAAAGCGCTCTTTTAATCAGGACAGGATATGATAAATGGCTTGAGAAAAACAATCCTCATCAGCCAAAAAATATTCCCTATTTAACAAAAGAAGCTGCGGAATTTGTTAAATCCTTTAGGGGAATTAAAGTCTTTGGAATTGACTCAATTACTATCGACCCGCCCGGCATCCATGATTCCCATCAGGTATTAAAAGACCTTTTAATTGTTGAATCTTTAGTCCATCTTGACCAAATTCCTTTGAAATCAAAAGAAAATTTTGATTTACAGACCAGTCCAGTTAAAATATTAGGGGCGACAGGAGGACCAATTGTCGCCTACGCCTTTATAGAAATTAGAAGTTGAAAATCGGAGGTCGAACCTCCGAAATTAAAGATGTCTAAAGTATTATTGATTAACCCCATCTTTAATATCCCTAAAGAAAACTATGACAGCAGTATTTCTGTCGGGCTTTTGTGCTTGGCTTCCTATCTGGATAAAAAAGGAATTGAAGTTAAAATGATTGACGGCGCCAGACAGAAAAACTATTTAGATTTAATTAAAAAAGAACTTCCTCAAGTTGATTTTGTCGGTATTTCAGTTATGACAACTCAGGTTGAACCATCTTTAGAAATTTCTCGGATAGTCAGGAACTTTAATCCAGATTTGCCTATTATTTGGGGCGGTCTTCATCCGACCTTTTTCTCGAAGGAAACACTTGAAGATGATTTAGTTGATATTGCTGTCATCGGCGAAGGAGAAGAGACCTTGTTGGAAATAATTCAGAAAAAACCCTTGGAAGAAATTAAAGGAATTGCTTTTAAGAAGGGAAATAGTATTCAGGTTAATCCGGGAAGACAACTTTTAGGATTTGAAGAATTACCCCTGCCTAAATGGAATTTAGTCCCGGATGAGATTTTAGAGAATCTGGCTTTGATTCCGACTCATACCAGCCGGGGCTGTCCTCACCGCTGCTCTTTTTGCGTCAATGCTATTAGAAAAAATCGTTGGCGGGCCAGAAAGGCAGAAGAAGTCCTGAAAGATTTAGAAATTATTAAATCCCACCCTCATTTGAAAAAAAAGCCAATTAGATTCTGGGATGAAGATTTTTTTGTCAACAAGGAAAGGACCATGAGTATTATTAAAGGTATGATTGAAAAAGGATTTAATTTGGAATGGGAGACGACTATCCGGGCCGATTATCTGGACAAGGAATTTTTTAACGACCAGGCTCTATCTGATTTGAAAAAGTCTGGCTGTTATCTTTTGTCTTTTGGCGCCGAATCCGGCTCAAAAAGGATTCTAGAAAAAATCCAGAAAGATGTCACTTTGGAACAAATCTTAAATTCAGCCAGGAGATGTCTTGAGAATAATATTATTCCCCAATATTCTTTTATGGTTGGTTTACCCAGCGAAGAAAGAGAAGATATTAAAGGAACAATCAATTTGATTGATAATTTGGTTGAATTAAGTCCTGATATCCAGATTTTAGGACCACAGGCCTTTCGGCCTTATCCCGGCTCAACTCTTTACCAGGAGTGCCTTGATTCCGGCTGGAAAACGCCAAATTCTTTAAGAGAGTGGGCGCGATTAATGAAAAACGAGCTTAATTATCTTTCGCCCAAGAATTTCCCCTGGGTTAAAAATGTTGATTTGGTTGAATCATTGGAGGCCTATGTTAGATTTGGCGCTCATTCAATTAAAAGCGCCTTGGGTTCAACTGTTAAAGCAACCAAATGGCTGAAACTGCCTTTTGTTCTGCTTTGCCAATTAAGGTGGAAATTAAAATTCTTTGGTTTTTCTTGGGACTATAAATTAGCTAAAAGATTTGTGGCAAAATCATGAATAAAAAAGTAGCCTACCATTTAACCATATCTCTGATGATATTCTTTCTCATTTTTGAGATTATCTATTACTTCTCAGATGTTAAAGATTTTAGGGAAATTGTTGCCTTGGAATCAGATATTGTCATTACCCTGGGCATTATTATCGGAATTATCTGGTTGTATAGGAAGAAGTAAAATCATATGAGAATCTTAATGATTAGCATTGAAAGAGCATTGTTGGGCGCCGGATTCAGCGGCGATGCTTTAGAGCGTCATAAGGAATACGGGCAAAGGGCTGGTCATTTGGATGTTATTCTTTTGACGACCAAAAAGCCCCAGTCATCCGACGGGGTTAAAAGATTTGAGAAAAGAAAGGTCAATTCGCATTTGACAATTTATCCGACTAATTCCAGAACTAAATTAAATTATGTTTTTGATGCTTTTAGAATTGCCCGGACTGTTGCCTGGTCAAACAAATTTGATTTAATTGTTTGCCAGGATCCGTTTTTAAACGGCTTGGCCGGCTGGTTGATTAAAAAATGGTCTAAAGTTCCTTTGCTGGTCCATTTCCACGGCGATTTCTGGCAGAACAAACACTGGCTTTTTGAAAAAGGAAGATGGTGGTTTAATTGGTTTTTTCTTTTAATCAGTAAGTTTGTTGTTAAAAGGGCGGATGGAATCAGGGTAACCAGTTCAGGGATTAAGGATAAATTAGCTACCAATGGGATAAAGAGAAAAAAAATCAGAATCATTTCAACTCCGATTGATTTGGAAAAGTTTGAAAGTTCTGATGAAAAAAAAGTAAAGAGCTTTAGGGAAAAACATCGGAATAAGAAGGTTTTAATTAGCGTTGGCCGGAAAGACCCTTCTAAGGATTTTAAAACTCTCTACAAGGCAATTGAATTAATTTACCAGGATTACAAAAATCTGGCTTTCTGGCAGGTCGGGAACAAGGAATATTTACCGGGGAAGATAGGGGCGGATAAGAATCTGGTTTTAACTTCAACTGGCGAGATTAAATTAGAAGAACTTCCTGACTATTACCACGCTTCTGATATTTACATTTCCTCTTCCAAGCACGAGAGTTTTGGCAAGGTCCTGGTTGAAGCCATGGCTGCTGGTTTGCCAGTGGTTGCAACCAAGACAACTGGTTCTAAGGAAATTGTCAAAGACGGCAAGAACGGCTACTTGGTAAATATTAGCGACAGCGTTGCCTTGGCTAAAAAGGTTTTGTTTTTACTTAATAATCCGGACAAAGCTGAAAAAATGGGACAGGCTGGAAAGAAAATGGTTAGAGAAGAATTCAGCCAGGAAAAGATTATTAGGAAAATAATTAAATTTTGGAAGGAACTAATATGACCAAGTGGGAAAGGTTTTTTGATGATAAAATTAAAGAAATTGCCCGGGAAAAAGATATTTTAGATATCGGCGGTGGCTTCCGCCTCCAAAAAGAATTGGAAAAATACAAAGAACTTTTCAAGGAAAGCAATTACCGGGTTTTAGATAAAGAACCGAGTTTCAAACCCGATATTATTGGCGATGTTTGCCAGATGCCTTTTGAAGACGAATCCTTTGATGCTATCATTTGTAAAGCGGTTTTAGAGCATGTTTCCCGGCCAAAAAAAGCGGCTAAAGAGATTTATCGGATTTTAAGAAAAGACGGCAAGGGTTTAATTTATCTTCCTTTCCTTTATCCTTATCATGCTCACGAAGGAATCTATAAGGATTACTTTCGATATACCGAAGATGGTGTCAGATATTTGTTTAAGGACTTTGAAACAATTGAAATTTGTCCGGTCCGAGGCAACTTGGAAACTGTTTTTAATCTGACTCCCTTAAGGAAAATTAAGATTTTCCTTCC
Organism: uncultured Candidatus Saccharibacteria bacterium; assembly: GCA_964594965.1. Classification (GTDB taxonomy): domain Bacteria; phylum Patescibacteriota; class Minisyncoccia; order Portnoybacterales; family UBA2143; genus CAZQMX01. Next base: position 46,102 of record CAZQMX010000003.1, read on the forward strand.
TTGCATCAGATTGGTTGATAAGTTTTTTTCAGAAAAACAGGCCTCGGGCTTTAATGTATTTTTAATAAAGCAATAGACCTTTTATGTGTGGTATAAACGGATTTAATTCTAATCAGCCGGATTTAATTGAAAAAATGAATCAAAAGATCCGGCATCGAGGTCCGGATCAAAAAGATTCATTCTGTTTTGATGATTTTTCATTAGGCCATACCCGTCTTTCAATTATTGATTTATCAGATAATGCCAAACAGCCAATGTTTAATGAAGATAAATCATTAGCCTTGGTCTTTAACGGCGAGATTTATAATTTCCAGGAATTAAGGAAAAAGTTAGTTAAAAAAGGCCATCAGCTTATTAGCCAGTCAGACTCAGAAGTTATTCTTCATCTATATGAAGACCATGGTCCTGATTGTCTTGATTTTCTTGATGGTATCTTCGCCTTTGCTATTTTAGACACCAGAAAAAAAGAATTCTTTTTAGCCCGGGATAGAATTGGGGTCAAACCCCTCTATTACTATTTTGATGGTAGTAAATTCATTTTCTCCTCGGAAATAAAGGCCATTTTAGAGCATAACATTAAGAGAGAGATTGATTTAGATGCTTTTAATCATTATTTCCGTCTTCATTACGTTCCTCATCCTTTAACGATTTACAAAAATATTGCCAAACTTCCACCAGCCAGTTATTTAATTTTTAAAAACAATCAGATTAGCGTTAAGCAATACTGGCAAGTAGATGATTTCAAAAATATTGATTCAGAAGAAGAAATAATAGAGCAGATTCAATCTTTAATGAAAAAATCTGTTAAGGGGCAACTAATCTCAGATCGACCGGTTGGAATATTTTTGAGTGGAGGAATTGATTCAACTTCAATTCTAGGCATAGTTAATCAATCGGGCCACAAGAAGATTAAAACTTTTTCAGTCGGTTTTGATTTTAAGGAAGAGGAAAAGAAATTTAATTTCGATCTGGATATGGCCAGGCGAGTCAGTCAGGATTACCAGACCGACCACCATGAGTTATTAATCACCGGAAAGGATATGTTGAATAATGCTGAAAAAGTAATTTACCATTCGGATGAACCGGTTTCTGACACTACTCAAGTTGCCACCCTTTTATTATCTCAGTTTGCCAAAGAGAAAGTAGCAGTCGTCTTAGGCGGCGACGGCGGCGACGAACTTTTTGGTGGCTACCCCCGCTATGCTTACAGCCGGTTAGCCAGTCAATGGCAAAAAATACCGAATTTTCTAAGAGAGAATATTTTAGCTAATTTGTCGCTTAATGTCTTGGGAAAGTATTTAAAAAAAGAAAATCTTTTTCAAAAACTTAATACTTTGCCCGGCGCAGAAAGATACTTGCTCTTTATGTCCCAAAAAGATAACATTCTGGAAGAAATTCTCAATCAGGATTACTTTAAAAAAGATTTAACCAGAAATTTTTATCAGGAAAAATATTTTCAAGGATGTCCCAAGAAAGATTTTGAGAAATATTTTATGCTGACTGACATTAACACTTGGATGGTTGATAAATCGCTAATGAGAACTGATAAAATGACCATGGCTTTTGGTTTGGAAGAAAGAGTTCCCATTTTAGACCATCATTTGATTGAATTGTCAGCCAGAATCCCAAGTAAGTACAAAATTAAGGGAGAAGGGAAAGCTATCTTTAAAAAAGCAATGGAGGAATATTTGCCCGATTATGTCTTGGGTGCTCCCAAAAGAGGCTGGTTTTCTCCGGTGGCCAAATGGCTAAGGACCGATTTGAAGGATTTTGCCTACGATGTTTTATCAGAAGATTATTCTCCGAAAACCAATCAATATTTCAACTTTCCGGAAATTAGGAAAATATTGGACGACCATATTAGTAAAAAAAGATATAATCTGAATTGTCTTTGGGTTTTAATGACTTTTCAAATCTGGGCAAAACAAAATTTACAAAAATGAGACTATTAATGCTCACTAGAAAATTAGATAAGGACGATACCCAAGCCGGGTTTGCTTTTAATTGGGTTAAAAAACTTAGCCAGAAAGTAGAGTTGCTTAAAGTTATTTGCCTTGAAAAAGGAAATATTGAGGGATTACCGGAAAATGTTGAAGTTTTTTCTTTGGGTAAAGAAAAAGGCAAAAACCGATTAAAAGAATTGCTCAGGTTCCAAATTGGCGCCCTAAAGTTTGTTTCTAAGATTGACGGGGTCTTTTGTCATCAGAATCCAGAATATACCATTCTAGTCGCTCCCTACGCCAAATTATTTAGGAAAAAAATAGTTTCCTTTTATGGTCATAAGGCTGTTACCTGGAAAACAAGGTTAATGCATTTTTTTGCTGATAAGGTTGTTACTTCCAGCCAGGCCGGATTTCAAATAGACAGCCCTAAAAGAATTATTATTGGCCAAGGAATTGATACCGACTCTTTTAAACCATCATCAGATAAACCAGAATCTGAAAAACTGAGAATTATTGCAGTCGGCAGATATTCTCCGATTAAAAACTACGAGACTTTAATCGGCGCTGCCAGTATTCTAAAAAAACAAAATCTCAATTTCAAAGTTTCCATTGTTGGAAAAGTTATCTTAGAAAGCCAAATCAAATACTTAAGCCAATTAAAGGAGCTGGTCCAAAAAGAACAAATTCAAGACAGAATAGAGTTTTCAGAAAAAGGGACTCCGCAATCTCAATTGGTTAGTTTATACCAGCAGTCTGATTTAAGTGTTAATCTCTGTCCGACCGGCGCGCCGGACAAGGTTGGCTTTGAAGCCATGGCTTGTGGTTTGCTTCTTTTGGCTTGTAATCAGAGTTACGCCGAGAATTTTGGCCCATATGCTAATCAATTGCTTTTCAAAGAAAAAGATCCTCAGGATTTGGCCGATAAGATTATTGCTTTATCAAAAAGCAACCAATTAAAAGA